>CAXNKI010000241.1:0-3832 GCA_964202645.1 Alphaproteobacteria bacterium
GCAAGCCGGCTGCTGCAGTTCTGGCTTCATCGTTGCATATCCAGCCCTGCCAGCGAGCCGTCCTCGCGCCAGTCGGCAATGATCCTGTAGAACGCCAGGGGGCCACCGCCATAGGCACTGTTGCGGGCATTGAGCCGGCTGACATCGCCTTCGTGGTTGAAGTAACTGGGCGTGCATTCGCGCAAGGCTTCGACCATCGAAACGGCCGCGGCGTCGATCTCGGCGACCCAGGCAGCTTCGGCGGCCTGGGTTGCTTCGACGCGCTTTGCCTTCTGCGCGCGCGCCTTGGCAAGGATCCACGCGATGTGCCGCGCCTGTTCGCCGATCATGTGCGGGAAGTTGAGTGACAGCCCCGTCTGCACATGCGCCATGATGAACAGGTTGGGAAAGCCGTGAGTGGCGTAGCCATGGAACGTCAGCGCGCCGTTCTCCCACTTGTCCTTGAGCGTCAGGCCATCGCGCCCGGCAATGTCGAAACTGATGCGTTTGGCAAAGGGGCTGCTGGCATCATAGCCGGTGCTGTAGATCAGGCAATCGAGCGGATAGTCATGGCCATTGGCGACCACGCCTTTGGCCGTGATCCGTTCGACGCCCGCCCCTTGCGTATCGACCAGCGTGACGTTCGGCCGGTTGAAAGTTGGCAGGTAATCGTCGTGGAAGCAGGGGCGTTTGCAGAAACGGTCATACCACGGCGTCAGTGCTGCCACTGTGGCCGGGTCGGCAACAACCCGGCCCACCCGCGCGCGGATTTCCTCCATCTTCATCAAGTCCGCCAGCGGCGCCAGTTCATAAGGGTTGCCGAGGGCAATACCCAGTTCCGCTGCCCGTGCCTGCAAGGCCCTGATATTGCGCGGGATCGACGTCCAGCCGTCACCCACCAGGTCTTCATCAAGCAGCGCGCCGCCGACCAGAGCGGTGAAGTTCTCGATCCGCCTTTGCTGCCAGCCCGGCTCAAGTGCCGCAAATTCCGCCGGATCGAGCTCGCGGTCATCGCGCAGGTCGATTGACGATGGCGTGCGCTGGAACACGAACAGCTGCTTCGCCCCCGCCGCCAGATGCGGCACGCACTGTACCGCAGTGGCACCAGTGCCGATGATGCCGACAACTTTATCGGCAAGGCCGCTCAGCCCGCCCGCAGAAGTGCCCCCGGTGTAGCCATAGTCCCAGCGGCTGGTGTGGAATGAATGGCCGCGAAAGCTTTCGAGGCCCGGCAGGTCGGCCAGCTTGGGGCGATCCATCACGCCGGCGGAGACGACCACATGACGGGCACGCATGGCATCACCGCAGTCGGTCTCGATTGTCCACAGGCCGCTTGCCTCGTCCCAGTGGATAGCGGTTACATCGGTGTGAAAGCAGGTGTCGCGGTATAGATCAAACTTTTCGGCGATCAGGCGGCAATGGGCATGGATCTCCGGCCCGGTGGCGTATTTCCGCTTTGGCAGGACGCCGAGTTCTTCCAGCATCGGCAGATAGATCGGCGCTTCGGTATCGCAGGCCGCGCCGGGATAGCGGTTCCAGTACCATACGCCGCCAAAGTCTCCGGCGCGGTCGATGAAGCGGATGTCATCGAATCCGGCCTGACGCAATTGTGCGCCCAGGAGCAGTCCGCCGAAGCCTGCGCCGATCACTGCAATCTCGACCGCGTCCGTCAGCGGATCGCGCAGCGGCCTCGCAGAAAACCCCGGGTCTTCCGCGAAACGGTGGTGGTGTTCGCGGTCGATGCGGACGAACTGGCCCAGACCTTCTTTGCGCAGTCGTCGGTCGCGTTCGGCGCGATACTTCGCCCGCAGCGCCGCCGGGTCGATACCCAGTTCGTCTTCCAGCAGCTTGAGTAGTGAGGACATGCGAGTTTCTCCAATGCAGTCCGGCAGTCCCCTGCCAAGGCAGAGATTGTGTCACGTATCTGGCGGCCCCCCCCCTCCTGGCCTGTCAGAAATTGGAGCCTTTCAGCTAAGAGCCAAGAGTCGCAGCGATGTGCCTTTCTGCAGCGGTTGCTTCAGCGGTCAGGAGGCGAAGCGCTATTGCGGTGTCTGCCAGCAATCCATTGCTGACAGGCAACTCGCCGTTGATGAAACGCCGGATGGCGCGTTCGTCTATTCCGAGGCGCCGTGAGGTTGCAGGAATGCCGCCAAACACCTGGACGCAATGTGCGAAGTGATCGCATGGATTCTGCATTGGGTCTGACGCGGTCATTGTTCTTCCATTCGTTGCTGCAAGCGATGATCTCGTCTGCGACCGTGTGTTCGTCAATCCCCGGATTTCCTCCCGGCCGTCACAGCGGCAAACCTGGCTCAAGCATGGCTGAACCAATCAGCCTTTGCCAACGCCGCCGACCAAATCGATTGCTGGCTCGCGGCTGCGCTGTCATAGGCGCCGACCGCTTCCGTTTAAAACGAGGTTACCCGCCCCATGCCCGCCAGCATGTCCGCCGCTCGCGCTGTCGGTATCGACTTTGGCACGACCAATTCGGTCATCGCGCGGTCATCGGGCGGCGGGCATGCCGAACTTGTCGAATTTAACGGGCCAGGCGGCACCAGCTCGGTTTTCCGGTCGGCGTTGTGCTTCTGGCAGGATGACGCTGTTCGCGGCGGCCTGGGCCACGAAGCTGGCCCGTGGGCGATCAGCGAGTTTCTGGATTTTCCGCAAGGTTGCCGCTTTCTGCAGAGCTTCAAGTCAGTGGCCGCCAGTCCCAATTTCGAGCATGCCAGCTTGTTCGAAAAGCGGTTGCGCTTTGAGGAACTGGGGCAGGTCTTTCTGAAGCATCTGCTGGCCCATGGGGAAGAGGCCTTGCGCAATCTGCCCGAGCGGATCGTGGTGGGGCGACCCGTGCGCTATGCCGGTGCGCGACCCGATCCAGGGCTGGCGCGAAGTCGCTACGATGCGATGTTTGCGCTCCTTGGCCGGGAAATCGACTATGTTTATGAGCCGATGGGCGCGGCCTATGGCTATGCCGCCGGTCTATCCGATCCCGCCACATTACTTGTGGCGGATTTCGGCGGCGGCACGAGCGATTTCTCGATTGTGCGCGTCGGGCCGCCGGGGGCTGCGCGGCGTTGCGTGCCGCTTGGATCGGCGGGCATCGGCATTGCGGGTGACAAGTTCGATAGCAGGATCATGGATCAACTGGTGCTGCCGCTGCTGGGCAAGGGCGGTACGTAAAGTTCTTTTGGTAAGGAGCTGGATATTCCGGCCGGGCACTTTGCCGACTTCGGCGATTGGTCGCGCCAGGCTTTGATGCGCAATCGGCGGACGCTTGGTCAATTGGCGCAACTGAAGCGCAGCGCGTCTGACCCTGCCGCAATCGCCCGGATGATTGCAGTAGTTGAAAACGAGATGGGGTATGCTCTCTATGAAGCTGTGGGTCAGTTGAAGCGCACACTTTCAACCGAGACCCACGGCCGCTTCAGCTTCGAAGGCCCTGGCATCTTGATCGATGCCGAGGTCAGCCGCAGTGATTTCGAAGGCTGGATCGCGCCGGACTTGCAACGGATTGGTGAAACACTCGACTTTGCACTTGCCAATGCCGGGCGGGATGCGAGCCAGATCGATCAGGTTTTTCTGACGGGTGGTTCGTCGTTGATCCCGGCTGTGCGCCGGGTTTTCGAACGGCGATTTGGGCCAGGCAGGATCGCCACCGGTAATGAGCTGACCTCGATTGCCCATGGCCTTGCACTGCTGGGAGAAGCTTCCGACCTCAGTGACTGGGTCGTCAGCGATTTGGAACAGGCTTGAAGGGCAGCCGCGCAGGTCGGTCAGCCGATCGGATCGAACTCCAGATGCAAGTGGCGCAGCGCGCGCAGGATATAGGTCGGCTCATAGTCGAAGCGGCGCG
>CAXNKI010000242.1:0-3828 GCA_964202645.1 Alphaproteobacteria bacterium
GGCGGGCCTCAAGCATCGGCCACAGCATGGCGTTGAACACGGTGATGACCGTTTTCGGGGTCATTTGCGCAGCTTCTCGTCCTCGGCGATCGTCTCGCGCAGCGCCTGCATCAGCCCGCGCGGAAAATCGGCGGCAAGCAGATTGGCGATCCGCCACTGCGCGCCCTCACGCCGGAGATAGAGCCGGGCGCTGCACCGCTGGCCAATGCCGAGATCAATGGCCATGGTCACCTCGACCACGCCGCCGGGCAGCACATTGTGCCCCTGCGGCGCAGCGCTGAACTTCTTGGGGTCCCAGTCCTGGCACAGGCATAACCAATCGCCATCGTTGAGCCCGTCGGTCTCATCCTCAGGCATCACCTGTTTCCAGCGCGCAATCAGCCGGTTCACTTCCGCCGTGAACAACGGCCGGTCCCACACCGCACCCTGCGCGGCTTCGATGGTGTAGGGCCGATAGATCGCCGCAAGCTGGCGGTTTATCGAGGTCCTGTCTTCCGGCGGCGGCGCGGCGGCCATGATCAGCGGCATCATCAGGGCAAGCAGCGCTAGGCGTTTCATGGCGGTGTCTCCTGGTAACGTTCAAGCATGGGCGGCACGTGGAGGCAATCGGCGAAACTGAATGGCCGCGTAGTCAGTGCTGGAACCATCGCAGCATCGCGGTGCAGCGGGTTCATCAGCACCACATCTGATTCCGGCAAGACCCGCGAACTGATTGCCGCAAGCAGCGTGCGCCGATCTGTCAGCCAGCTATCGACCTGCAGGCGGATTTCCGCGTCGTCCTTTCCGGAAATTCTAATGGGCAGGGCATCGATTTCGGTCCAGCCGAGCAGATAGTCCTCATCCACCCCGCCCAGATCGCCCGCCACAACTCTAGGCAGATAACGAAGGACAACCAGAACCGCTAACCCGGCTTCCGATGCCAGACTGACCACTGGCCGCCCCGGCGCGGAATAGCGCGTGCCGTGCCGCGCTGCACCCGCGCCATCAAGCGCGACATGCGCCGCGCGGGTGAGCCGCCAAAGCCTCACCCCTGCGCCCGGCCAGAGCGAAGCCCGCCCATGCCGCGATCAGTCGAAGCCCAGAAAACGCACCTGTTCGTCCAGTGGCACGCGCTCGCGCTCGAAGGCGTTCACCGGGTGGTCCGCATCCCGGTAGCCGATGGCAATGCCGCAAAACAGCATGGTATCGTCCATCGACAGGCCAAGGTGCGCCTTGATTGAACGGCCATAGACCCCCATCCACTCCTGAGGGCAGCTGTCGAGCCCTTCATCGCGCAGCAACAGCATGATCGTCTGCAGCCACATGCCGACATCCGACCACTGCGGTGCAAGCATGAATTTGGGGAAATGGCTAAGCAACAGCACGGGCGCGCC
This sequence comes from Alphaproteobacteria bacterium, assembly GCA_964202645.1. Lineage (GTDB taxonomy): Bacteria > Pseudomonadota > Alphaproteobacteria > Sphingomonadales > Sphingomonadaceae > Novosphingobium. Next base: position 1,374 of record CAXNKI010000242.1, read on the forward strand.
GAACGAGGTCAGATTCTTCTGCGCGAAAATCGCGCGGGCATCGTCCTCCCGGCCAATGCCGAGCCCGCCATACATCTTTGCGCCCAGGCTGCTGAGCCGCTGTTGATAGTGCGGAACTTTGCCGGGAGCCGAGAAATCATACTCCATGGGATCGTCCGGCTGGCTTGCCAGCAAGTGATCCTGCAGCGCCTTGAGCGGCGCGCCGGTCAGCACTGTACCCTCCCATGGCTGGAAATTGCAGCCTGACGGCGCCATCCGGGCGCGGTCCAGCACACGCTGGACCACCTCGAATGGCACCGGGGTATCGAGAAAGGCACGCACGGATCGGCGGCTGGCAACAGCTTCGGCAACGTTCACTTGGTTTCCTCTTCAAACAATCCGGCAAGCTGCTCGATCATCGTGCCGGCAAGCTGCTCGACATCCATGATCGTCACTGCGCGGCGATAATAGCGGGTCACGTCATGGCCGATGCCGATGGCGACCAATTGCACTGGTGACTGTTTCTCGATCCAGTCGATGACCTTGCGCAAGTGGCCTTCAAGGTAACCGGCGCTGTTCACCGATAGCGTCGAATCGTCGACCGGTGCGCCGTCTGAAATCACCATCAGGATGCGGCGATCCTCGTGCCGCACCAGCAGGCGGCTGTGCGCCCAGAGCAGCGCTTCGCCGTCGATGTTTTCCTTGAGCAGCCCCTCGCGCATCATCAGGCCGAGGTTCTTGCGGGCATGGCGATAGGGCTGGTCGGCTTTCTTGTAGATGATGTGGCGCAAGTCGTTCAGCCGGCCGGGATGGCTGGCCTTGCCGCCGCCCAACCAGGCCTCCCGGCTTTGCCCGCCCTTCCAGGCGCGGGTGGTGAAGCCGAGGATTTCGGTCTTAACCCCGCACCGCTCCAGCGTGCGCGCCATGACATCGGCGCTGATCGCCGCGATGGAAATCGGCCGGCCGCGCATCGAACCGGAGTTGTCGATCAGCAAGGTGACGATGGTATCCTTGAACTCGACATCACGCTCGATCTTGTAGCTGAGCGAATGGCCCGGCGAGATTACCACGCGGGCCAGCCGCGCGGCATCGAGCATGCCTTCTTCCTGATCGAAATCCCAGCTGCGGTTCTGCTGTGCCATCAGGCGGCGCTGGAGACGGTTCGCGAGTTTGGTGACAACGCCTTGCAGCCCCTTGAGCTGCGCATCGAGATAGGCGCGCAGACGGGTCAGTTCTTCCGTATCGCACAGCTCATTCGCGGCAATGACTTCGTCGAAAGCCTCGGTGAAGACCTTGTAGTCGAAACCTGCCGGTGTGTCAGTCCAGGGGCGGTTGGGGCGGACCGGCAACATGCCTTCCTCGCCATCATCGCCCGCTTCGCCTTCCTCCATCTCGTCGGCGGATTCGCTGTCAGTCTCGCTGTCGCCGTCGGCCTCGCCTTCGCTGGGCTCGGCAGCCATTTCCGGGCTTTGCTGCTCTTCGCCGGCATTGTCGCCTTGCTCGTCGTCCTCGGTCTCTTCATCGCCGCCCTGATCGTCGCTGTCATCGGCGCTCTGGTCGGGCGGCTGCATCTGGGTGAGTTCGAGATGGCACAGCATATCGAGCGCGAGGCTCTGGAACGCGGTCTGGTCATCGATCGACAGCGCCAACGCATCGAAATCACCCTGCGCCTTGTCCTCGATGAAGCTGCGCAGCATCTCGACTCCGGCGCGCGCCGCCTCGGGAATTGGTTGGCCGGTAAGGTGTTCGCGCAGCATCAGCGCGAGCGCGGCCTGGATCGGTACGTCGTCTGCCTTGGCCGCGCGGGTGATTGGATCCGCGCCCATGCGCACGCTCATCGCCGCATCGAGATTGCCGCGAATGCCCGCATAGGCTTTCGAGCCCAGCGCCTCGTAGCGCACCAGCTCAACCGCATCATAGCACGCGCGCGCAGCCGGTTCGGTGGGGGCATTGCGGGCGTGCATCGCCTCGTTGTGGTGGCGCAGCTTCAGCGCCATCGAATCGGCAAACCCGCGCGCTTCCATCGCCTGCGCGCGAGGCAGGCTGCGACCGGGCATCGGCACGCGAAGGTTGTTGCCGATCTGGCTGGGGTTGTCGGCGGTCCAGGCGACTTCCAGCTCCGGCTCATGCGCCAGCGCGCGCGCCGCGCCGGTGAGCACGCTTTTGAAGCGATCTATAGGGGATTCATCAGACACTGCGCGAAAGCCTAGATCGTCTGCCCGGTCTTGGCCCAGTCGGCCAGAAAGCCTTCAATGCCCTTGTCGGTCAGCACATGTTTGACCAGCCCGCGGATCACCGCCGGCGGAGCAGTCATCACGTCGGCGCCGATCTTCGCGGCTTCGAGCACATGGATGCCGTGGCGCACCGAAGCGACGAGAATCTCGGTCTGGAAATCATAGTTGTCGTAAATCAGGCGGATGTCGTGGATCAGTTCCATGCCATCAAAGCCGTTGTCATCGTGCCGGCCAACGAACGG
>CAXNKI010000243.1:0-3820 GCA_964202645.1 Alphaproteobacteria bacterium
GATGGAGGAGACCATCGGCAAGCGGGTGATCGGGCAGGCAGATGCGGTGCTGGCGGTCTCCAAGGCAGTGCGCCGCGCGCGCGCTGGTTTGCAGGACCCGAACCGGCCATTGGGCAGCTTCCTGTTCCTGGGCCCCACCGGCGTTGGCAAGACCGAGCTGACCAAGGCGCTCGCGGGCTTTCTGTTCGACGATGACAACGCGATGGTGCGCATCGACATGTCGGAATTCATGGAAAAGCACGCGGTCAGTCGCCTGATCGGCGCGCCTCCGGGCTATGTCGGCTATGACGAAGGCGGCGTGCTGACCGAAGCCGTCCGGCGGCGGCCCTATCAGGTTGTGCTGTTTGACGAGGTCGAAAAGGCCCATCCCGACGTGTTCAACGTGCTGCTGCAAGTGCTCGACGACGGGCGGCTGACCGATGGGCAGGGCCGGCAGGTCGATTTCACCAACACGCTGATCATCCTGACCTCAAACCTTGGCAGCCAATTCCTTGCTGGCCTTGCGGAGGGCGAGGACGTGGAAAAGGTCGAACCGCAGGTTATGGAAGTCGTGCGCGGGCATTTCCGCCCCGAATTTCTCAACCGGCTGGATGAGATCGTGCTGTTCCACCGTTTGGGGCAGGAACACATGGGGCCAATCGTCGAGATCCAGGTCGCGCGGGTGGCAAAGCTGCTCAAGGACCGCAAGATCACGCTGGAACTCAGCGAAGCGGCCAAGCGCTGGCTGGGCCGGGTGGGCTACGACCCGGTCTATGGCGCGCGCCCGCTGAAGCGCGCGGTGCAGCGTTATGTCCAGGACCCGCTCGCCGAAAAGCTGCTGTCGGGCGAAGTTCCTGACGGCGCGAGCGTGAAGATTGATGAGGGTGATGGGGCGCTGCAGATCGCGGTGGGGTAAAAACCGCAGTCTAGTCCGCGCATTCGGCCGCAAGCGCGTCAAGCCTTGGCAATAGATCACCGAGCCACGGTTCGAACCGTCGCCATGTGTTCATCCCATCGCGGTTCAGCGGGCGGCGGACCTGTTCGGCACTGGCGGTGGCGACGGTCCGTTTGCCAGTAGAAAAATCGAGGCAGGCGCTATCCCATGGCAATCCCAGTCCACCCAGCAGCTGGCGCAATTGGCTTTCAGGGTCTTCCACCAGCTGCTCATGCAGCACCTTACAAACCGCACCGGGTTGGCCGACCTCAAACTGACGCATAAACCGCAGGTACGTTCCATAGTATTCTGCCATTTCGCCAAGATCATAGGACGATGGGTGTCCGGGTGCGAACAGCAGGGTGAAGTTGGAGAGGCAGCAGTCATGCGGGTTACGGCGCATGTCGACGATCCCGGCATTGGGCAGGATCAGGCGGATGAACGCAAGCTCGGCCCAGTTATGGGGCAGCTTATCCGTAAAGCGCTCGCGCCCCAAACGCCGACGAGGTGCTGTTCGGTGCAGATATTCCTTGCCTAGCGCGGCGCAATCACTGGCGCTCAAGCGCTGCAACAGCTGGACAATATCCCTGCCGACATCAAGTCCTAGCCGGCCTGCTGTTTCATGGAGCAGCGCCGGAATGGCCGGCATTTCGCCGCAAGCTTCGACGTTCGGGTGGCCACCCAGCATTTGTTCAACGAGCGTGGAACCAGATCGCGGCATGCCAAGGACGAAGATGGGGGCGGAACTTTGTTCACCCCAGCTGCGGCGCTTGGCAAAGAAGGCCGCATCGGCGGTCTGGGAGATGGCAGCTTGCCGCGCGCTGAAGTCGGCACTGTCATAGGTCAGCTGATTGCGGCGATGTCGATTGCCTTCGCAGTAATGGCCAAAGGCACGGGGCAGATCGCCGCGCACATCCAGCGCCTTGGCCGCGGCGAAATGCAGAGCTGCTTGGATATCGGGATCGCGAGCCTTGGCGCACCGTTCTTCCACGAGCGGAATCTCGGCGTCCGCGATCCGCATGCCGCCCATGCCCGCAAGGCTCCACCATGCCTGTAGTGCGGGAGGTTTGAGAGCCAGCGCGGCTCGATAGGACTGTGCCGCTCCATTGGTCTCTCCAACCCAGCGCAACGCGTCGCCCAGCCCGATCAGTATCTCGCCATGGTCAGCACATTCATCTGCGAGTGCACGGTGCAGGGCAAGTGCCGCTTCATAATCACCGCTCTCCGCCAAAAGCGTTGCCCGAAAGCGGCGCATGTCGAGCGGCACCGGCTGTTGCCGCATCAAGGGTTCCAGCGCAGCCAGTCCTGCTGCCGGATCGAAGCACTGATAATGCAGCCGCGCGAGGCCATAATGCGCCATGTCAAATTCAGGCGCGAGGGCAACCGCGCGTTCCAATGCCGGGCGGGCATTGCTAACCCTATTGGACCGGGCAAACGCCTCGCCGAGCAACCAATGTGCCACCGCATCATCGGGATTTGCGGCAAGATAGCCCTCAAGCATACCGGGCACTTCACCTGCACGATCCTGCGAAATTGCCGAGTGAGCCGCCTTGATTTCGGGCAGTTGGCGCGACAGGCGGATGGCATCGAGCCGGGCGGAGCTGGCAGCAGCGGCCTCACCTAGAAGATCGAGCGCGCGGGCCAGCAGTCGGATCGCGCTGGCATCCTGCCGGTCTTCGTCGATCAGCGCGCGCGCTTGCAAAGCGGCGGTGGCGGGCTTGCTGGCCAGCAGCCGCTCGCCATTTGCCAGCGCCGCCTGCCGCGTGCCCTGTTCATAGCGGACGCCGCCCTTATCCATCTGCAATCAGGCGTAGCCGAGCAAGGCGCGCAGGCCCGGAGCAGCAAAATCGACCAGACGTTTCTGGATTTCGGGCAGCTCTTCCGGGATGGTAATAGCAGCCAGCGACAGATTTTCACGCGCGGTGCCGCTCTGCTTGCGGTCGGCTCCGGTCACCACACGGTCACGCCAGTTCTCGGGCATGTCGATGCCGCAATGGCTAAGCAGGGACGTGAACCAGACTTCGGCCTGGGCGGTATCAAGTGCCGCGGCGTGGCCAGCCAGTTCCTCGTAGCGCACCAATAGCGCCCCGGTGCCAATCCAGCCGGCGGCATTGAACTGATACTGTTCGGCCAGGGTGGGTGCTTTGCCGTAAATGCCAAAGATCATCAGGTTCAGCAGGTCTTGGCTGCGAAGCGAGCCGTCCTTGAGGAAGTCCAGATTTCCGGAAAACTGGTCCGAGATGAAAAATCGCGCGCGCGACAGCACCCAGTCATAGGGATCGCGGACCAGCACCACCCGGCGGCAATGCGCAGTCTCGATCGCCGAAGCGTCGGAGAACAGCAGGTGACCCCAGCTGAGCCGGGGCGCTTTGCGGTCAAACGCGACCAGATGCTCCTGCATGTTGGGCCACTGGATGAACTGATCAGAATAGTGCTGCTCAACCGGGATGAACATTCGCAGGATATTGCGAAGCAAATGGGTGCCAGATTTGGGTACGCTGTTGATGAAGACGGGCTGCGTCAGCGGGGCCGGGGCAAAGCCGCGTGTAGCCTCGTCCAGCGTATCGGGCATCAGGCTGACGTTGACCATGGTGTGTTTCCTAACTGCATAACCGGCCGACGTGATCAGCTAACCAAAAAAAGCGGGCGGCGCAAACGCGCCGCCCGCCCTTTTCAGTATTTCGACAGGTTTAGAACTTGGCTTTGACAGCGACGAACGCCCGGCGACCAAGGTAATCATACTGCGAAGCAAGGACCGATTTGCCAACCGTGCTGATCGTTCCGCCATTCAGGCTGTTCGAACCAGCGACAGTTACCCGCGGCGGGTGCTTGTCAAACAGGTTCGATACACCCGCGGTGATCTCAAAGCGCCCATCGGCGATTTTCTTGGTGATCGACAAATTGTGG
>CAXNKI010000244.1:0-3757 GCA_964202645.1 Alphaproteobacteria bacterium
GCATGGGAGCGGCGCGGTCAAGCTAGTCCACGACCTTGCGCGCAATCAGATCGTCCAGCTCGGCTTGCCCCAGCCCCAGCACCTCGCGGTAAACGTAGTCGTTGTGCTCGCCCAGCAAGGGCGCGCCGCGCTCGACGGCGGCCATGTCGGGCTCCATCCGCCAGCTTGGCCCGATGATCGGGCGGGTACCATTGCGATGATCGCTGACCATGCGGAAAGCAGTGCGCGCCCAGAGAAAATCGTCGCTGCACAGGTCGATCGAGCTCTGGCTGCGGAAGGCGGGAACGCCTGCATGGCGCAGCTTTTCGGCCAGCGCATTGGCGGCGTGGCGCACGGTGAGCCTGCCCAGTTCGCTGTCGAGCGCGTGGCGGTTTTCCAGCCGCAGCGCGAGGCTGGCAAAGCGCGGATCAGCGGCCATGCCCAGCACGCCGTGCAGCGCGGCCCATTCGGCATCGGTGGCGCAGGCGATGCTGATCCATTCCTGATCGGCGCAAGGATAGGCGCCATGCGGGCATATCTCGGGATGAAAGTTGCCGTCCGATTGCGGCACTTCGCCGGTCAGGCTGTATGCAAACAGGCTGTCGCCGACCAGGCTGGTCATCGCCTCGACCGCCGAATGGTCGATGAACTGGCCTTCGCCGGTGTTTTCTCGGTGGTGCAGCGCGGCGATGCAGGCGAGCGCAGCCAGCGCGCCGACGGTCGAATCGCCATAGCGGATGTTCATGCCCTCGGGCGTTTCGCCCTCATAACCGACCAGGTTGGTCAGCCCTGAGAGCGCGGCGAAGCAGGGAGCGTAGCCGGTCTGATAGCCGAGCGGGCCATCGTTGCCCCACATCTTGATCGAGCACTGGATGATATCGGGTTTGATCTGCTTCAGGTCTTCATAGCCCAGCTGCGAACGCTCGATCGCGCCGGGGCGGATGTTGTCGATGAAGATGTCCGCCGCGGCGACCATCCGGCGGACGAGATCAAGCCCCTCGTCGGTCTTCATGTTGACCTGGACCGAGAGGATTTCCTGATTGATCGCGAGGAAATAGGGCGCCGAATTGATGTCCACCCCGCCATAGGCGCGCATTTCGTCGAGGTTCGACAGCGATTCGATCTTGATCACTTCGGCGCCGAGATGGGCGAGCATCTTGCCGGCATAAGGCCCGGCCCAGACCTTGGTGAGTTCGACTACGCGGACACCTGCGAGGGGTCCGCCTCGGTTCGGCATCGGCATCAGTCTCCCCCCGCTTCGGAATCATGCGCGCCCAGTGCCGGAGCAGGGCTGATCACCTGCACCGGCGAAGCGCTCATGCGGTAGGGCACGGTGGGATAGGCGAGGCCATCAAGCTGCTGGAAAAAGCCGCGGTGGATGAATTGCTCGTGGCGGGGCAGGTCAGCGGCGGTATTGATTGGCACCATGGCGAGGCCCGCCTTCTGCGCGCTTTCGGTGATGGCGAGCTTTTCCTGAAGTGCGATCCAGGGGCGGAAGTTCTTTCGGAACTGTTCCACGCGCTCTTTCGTGCAGTGAAATTCCAGCCAGTCGGGCTCAAACTCACTCACCCATTGCGGATCGCCCATCAGCGCGGAAAGCGCCTTCCAGTGGGCTTTGGTGGTCATGAACAGATAAACGTGGCCGTCCTTGGCAGCGAAGCAGGTCGCCGGGCCGCCCATGTCATAGGCGGTGCGCTCGGTGCTTGGCTCGACTTCGCCCGCCAGAAGCCGGTCTAGCACGCCGTCGATGCGGTTGAGCTGCACTTCGACTTCGCTGATGTCGATGAACTGGCCGCTATTCGTGCGGCGCTGGCGGTGCAGCGAGGCGAGCACGCACATCGCTGCTTCGATGCCTGACTCGTGATCGGGCAGGAAGCGGCCCGCGCCTTTGAGCGGCGGTGCCTCGGGAGTGGCTTCGCTCGGACTGTGATAGGCCCAGCCGCCGGCGTTGATCACATTGATCGGTTGCGCCTTCTGCCACTCGGCGGGAGCACCCTGGCCGAAGGGGGTGATGACGCAGTGGACGAGGTGCGGATGGGCTGCGGCGACCGCGCTGGAGGTGAGGGAACGGGCTTCGCCCCAGGCCTCGTCGTGGTCGTCGATCAGCGCGTGTGCGCGGGCCAGCAGCTTGTCCAGCGTGGCGCGGTCAGCGGAATCGGCAAGATCGAGAACTACCGACTTCTTGTTGGTATTGAAAAAGCCGAAGACCGCGCTCTGGCCGTCTTTGTGCGGACCCATCGCCCGGGTCGGCGCGCCGCCGGGGCGCTCGACCTTGATGACTTCGGCACCGAAATCAGAGAGCAGCTTGCCCGTTTTCTCGCCCGCGACGCGTTCGGCGATCTCGATGATGGTGATCCCGGCAAGCGCGTTCATAATGACAAGAACTTCATAGGGATTGGCCGTCGTCGATGGTGAAAGTAGCTCCGGTGACTTGCCGTGATCGGTCCGAAAGCAGGTAGATCAGCATGTCGTCGAGCGCATCGCTTTCAAGCAGCCGGCGACGATGCTGCGCGGCGATGTCCTCGGCCCCGCGTTCGCTGGCAAACCATTCGGCATTGGCTTCGCTGGGGATGATGCCGGGCTGCAGCGTGTTGACGTTAACCCCCTGCCGGATCCATTCGCGCGCCAGATTGCGCGACAGGTGCGCAAGGCCGGCCTTAGTGGCGGCATAGAGCGCGTCGCCCATCCCTGCGCGATCAGCGGCGATCGAGCCGATCAGCACGATCCGCCCGTCCTCGCTTTCGCGGCTGCCGCCAGCGATCATCCGCCGGGCGCCTTCGCGCGCAACCAGCATTGCGCCGAACAGGTTGGTGTCGATCACGCCGCGCAAGGCGTCAGCGGGCACATCGGTCGAGCGGCCACCGGTGCCGATCCCGGCATTGGCGACGACGCCGCTTACTGCGCCGAAGCGCGCCTCGGCGGCATCATAGGCGGCGCTGACCGAGGCCTCGTCCGCCACATCGAGTGACACTGGCAGGGCATTCTCACCAAGCTCACCAGCAAGTGCCGCCACCCGGTTAAAGCGTCTTGCCCCCAGTATCACCTTTGCCCCCGCTGCCGCCAGCGCGCGGGCGAAATGCGCGCCGATACCCGCCGAAGCGCCGGCAATCAGGACAGTGCGGCCGGCAAGCGCTTCACTCATTTGCGCTGGAGCTTCTTCCAGTCCGGCACCAGAGGCTCCATCGCCATGTACTTGTCCATCGCCTGATTGAAGTGACGCACGCGGATTTCCTGATAGTCGCCCAGCGTCAGACCATGCTTGGCCGAAGCCTCAAGCCCCTCCTGCTGGAGGATGAGGTTGTCGGTATCCTGATCGAGGATGCCGCCAAAGCCAGCGTCCATCCCTTCTGCCTCGCAGAACGACTGGCCATGTGTGAGGTGCACCGGATCTGCGGCATCGGGCACCGAGCCATCGGTGGGCTTCGGCCGCATGAACAGCACTTCGTAGATGCTCTCGCGGTGATTGCGCGGGCTCGGGCGAAAGCGATAGACCATCGGCAGCGAAATCCCGGGGAACAGGAAGCAGTTGGGAAAAATGCCATAGCTGAAACAATCGAGGATTTCGGAATCCGAGATATGATCCAGTGAGGTGTTGGCCGCTTCCTCGAAGCCCTTGCGGAACATGTCGGCCATCATCTGCCGGGCGCTGGCGCCTTCAGGCACCATTGGCTTGTCGGTAACGATCGAGGCGTCGCCTACAGTGAACATGTCGAGCACGTCCTGCTCGCTGTATTTTCCGTCATGCACCGGACTAACCACGCCGAGCGAGGAGATGAAG
>CAXNKI010000245.1:0-3756 GCA_964202645.1 Alphaproteobacteria bacterium
TCCAACTTCGAGCGACTGCTGTTTGACCTCGGCGGGCGCGACGGAGAGGCGCTCGCGAGCCAGATGGCGGGCTTTGAGAATACCAAGGCAATGCGGCTGACCAATGTTCAGCTTGCCGGGGCAAACCGTCTGTTTGCCAGTGAGCGAACCACGGCCGGCGAGATGGACGGCGCGATCTGCTGGGCGAATGATGCCTGCGGCGAGCTGATCGATCCGCACACGGCCTGCGGGCTCCACGCGGCGCGCTCATCGGGCCTTTCCCGCGATATTCCTGTGGTCACGCTGGCAACGGCGCATCCGGCGAAGTTCCCCGATGCCGTCAGCCGCGCCACTGGCCAGCACCCGGCGCTGCCTGCGCGCATTGGCGATCTGTTTGAGCGTGAGGAACGGCTCGACGCGTTGCCGGGCGACTATGCAGCGGTGTGCGACTATGTCGCGGCCCGGGCGACGGCGCGTCGTTAAGGTGTTTGGGACCTGATGGCCCACCTGGTTGAAACTCCGGTTGTCATGACCGGTCAGGCCTGGGCCGACTATGGCCTGATCGACAGCGGCGACGGGCGCAAGCTCGAACGTTATGGAGCGCACCGCTTCATCCGCCCCGATACTCAGGCGATCTGGCGCCCAAAGCTGGAACGCTGGGCGTCGGACGGCGAATTCGTCCCCGGCTCGGACGAGGACGGCGGCGGGCGCTGGCAATTTGCCGCGCCGGTGTCGCAGGAGGGCTGGCCGCTGAGCTGGGGCCCGCTGAAATTCTCCGCGCAGTGCACGCCTTTTCGTCACCTCGGGTTTTTTCCCGACATGGCTCCGGTGTGGGACTGGATGGGCGCGCAGCTTGCCGGGCGCAGCGATGCAGCAACCCTCAACCTGTTCGGCTACACCGGCGTCGGCACACTGGCGCTGTCTGAATTCGGCCCGGTCACTCATGTCGATGCCTCCAAGAAGAGCGTCGCTCAGGCCCGCGCCAATGCGGCGCTTTCGGGCATGGAAGATCGCCCGGTGCGCTGGATCGTTGACGATGCCGCCAAATTCACCGCCCGCGAAGTGCGGCGAGGCAAGCGCTATGACGGGATCATCCTCGATCCGCCGAAGTTCGGGCGCGGGCCGGAGGGCGAAGTCTGGCGGCTGGAGGACCACCTCGCCAACCTGATCGAGGATTGCCGCCAGTTGCTGGACAGCGACAGCCGCTACCTGTTTCTGACCGTCTATGCCGTGCGGATGAGCAGCCTCGCACTGGGCGGACTGCTGGCCGATGTCTTTGCGGATTTGCCCGGGACCATCGAGCATGGCGATCTGGCCGTGCGGGAGGAAGGCGAGGGCGGGCGGTTGCTCCCCACCGCAATCTTCGCGCGCTGGTCAAATCCCGGCTAAGGCGCGCCATGGCCGATTCGCTGATCCTGGAAGTCGCCGACTTCGAACATGACGTGCTCACCGGAATCTATTCCGAGGAGACCGGCCGCCCGCAGCCCTTGCGCTTTACCATTCAGGTGAAGCTGAAAGTCGCCGAGCGCTATCTGCCGGATACGCCGCTGAAGGCCAGCAAGAACTACATGGACCTGAAATTCGCGGCGAGCGATGCCTTGCCCGAAGGTGTGCATTTCAAGCTGATCGAGGCCGTGGCCGATCACGTCTGCGAGACGCTGTTCCTGCAGGATGACCGGGTGGAAGCGGTGACGGTGAAGATCGTCAAGCTGGCGATTGCCGAGAACGGCGAGCAGATCGGCATCACCCTGACAAGGGAACGCCGCTGATGCTGCTGATCCGGGCGAGCGATCTGCCCGGCGAGGCGTTGGCCGCCGCCGCTGCATTCCATGCGCGGGTTTTGCCGGAAGTGCTCGCCGCCTTGGCCGGCGGGACGGAATGCCTGACGCTGGTGTTTCCCCCCGCCGATCACAGCCACCGCGCATGGCGCCTCGCCGTCGTGCAGGGACTTGCGCGGGAACATGCGCCGCTGCGGGTCAACGGAGTGGAGAGCGCCGATGGGGCCGCGATTTCTGCCGCTCAGGCCTACCTGGCGACTGCACCGGGTGTCACCGGGCAATATTTGCCGCTGGACGCTGCGGGCGCGACAGGCGCATAAAGGCGCCGACATGACCGTTGCTTCGCCTCTCGTCGATCAGTTCCAGCGCCGGATCAGCTATCTGCGGCTGTCGGTGACTGATCGCTGCGACTTGCGCTGCGCCTATTGCATGCCTGAGCGGCAGACTTTCCTGCCGCGCGCCGAAGTGCTCAGCCTTGAAGAACTGCATGATCTGGCGTTGGGTTTCATTGCGCGTGGCATCACCAAGATCCGCCTTACCGGCGGCGAACCGCTGGTGCGGCGCGACATGATCGAGCTGGTGCAGGCGCTGGGCCGCAAGCTCGGGGACGGACTGGAAGAGCTGACCCTGACCACCAATGCCACGCGGCTTGCGGAATTTGCCGAGCCGATCCGCGCTGCCGGCGTAAAGCGGGTCAACATTTCGCTCGATACGCTGGACCGCGGGACTTTTGCCAAACTCGCCCGGCGCGATTCGCTGCCGCAAGTGCTCGAAGGCATAGCGGCAGCCAAGGCAGCCGGGCTGAGAGTGAAAATCAACACCGTCGCACTGAAAGGCATCAACGAGGCGGAATTGCCCGATCTGATCGCCTGGGCACACGGGCAGGGCTTTTCGCTGACACTGATCGAAGTCATGCCGCTGGGTGAGGTCGAGGAAGACCGCTTTGACCACTACTTGCCGCTGGTCGCGGCGCACGACGCGCTGGCGAAGCGCTGGACGATGACCCCCAGCGATCACCGCAGCGGCGGCCCGGCGCGTTATTTTGATGTTGCGGAAACCGGCGGCAGGCTGGGGCTCATCACCCCGTTGACCAACAATTTCTGCGAGGGCTGCAATCGCATCCGCGTCACTGCGACCGGCCAGATGTATCCCTGCCTTGGCGGCAATGAGCAAGTCGACTTGCGCGCGGCGCTGCGTTCGGATGAGCCCGGCCCGGCGCTCAATGCCGCGCTCGACGTGGCGATGAAGATCAAGCCGGAGCGGCACCATTTCGTCATCGACGCCCCGGGCGGGGCGCCAGCGCTTGCCCGCCATATGTCGATGACCGGCGGCTGACATGGCCTTGCGGCTGGTTTTTCTCGGGCGGCTTGAAGATGCCGCTGGCGAGCCGGAGCGGGATGTAATCCATGCGCCCAGCTATGCGCAGGTGCTGGCGGGTCTGGAGACAGAACTGGTCGCCGCGCTTGCCGATCCGCGAATCAAACTGGCGGTCAACGGTGAGATTGTCGGTGATCGTGGTGCGCTGGTGCTTGCTGATGGCGACGAGCTGGCTTTCTTGCCGCCCGTCAGCGGTGGGTGAGATGGCGGCCGATGTCCGCCTGCTGAGCGGTTCGTTCGATGCGGCGGCCGAGACGGCGGCATTCGCGAGCGCCCATGCAGCAGCTGGCGGGATTGCCAGTTTCCTGGGGCAAGTTCGCGCTGGGACCAGTGATTCGGGCGAAGTCGAAGCGCTCGAGCTGAGGCACTATGCACCGCTGACCCTGCCCGCGATAGAGGTGCTTGCCGCTCAGGCGATGGCCCGCTGGTCGCTGGCGGGGCTGTTGATGCTCCATCGCAGCGGCATGATGCTCCCTGGCGAACCGATCGTGCTCGTCGCTGCCGCTGCGCGCCATCGCCGCGATGCCTTTGCCGCCTGTGAATTCGCCATGGATCACCTCAAGAGCGAGAGCTGGTTCTGGAAGCGCGAGAAGGCGGGGGGCAGGTGGCACTGGGTTGATCC
>CAXNKI010000246.1:0-3750 GCA_964202645.1 Alphaproteobacteria bacterium
CAACCGCAGCCCCATCAACATGGCTTCGGAGGCCTGCTCCGAGGTGCCCAGCTTGCGGGCTTCGGCGATGCCGTCGCCAGCCCGCGCGACCGCATCGAGCCAGTTCTCGGGCTTCCGGTGGCGAACGGTGGCCAGCCCCCCCCGCCGGCCATGCGCGCCGGGGCCAATGCCGCAGGTGTCGTCATAGCGCCAATAGGCGAGGTTGTGGCGGCTTTCCTCGCCGGGCGCCGCGTGGTTGCTGATCTCATAGGCGGGCAGGCCTGCCGCTTCAGTCACTGCGCGAGTGGCGGCAAACATGTCCGCGCAGGCATCCTCGTCCAGCGGCGTGAACTGGCCTTCGCGCACCATAGTGGCAAACCGCGTGCCGGGTTCGATGGTCAACTGATAGAGCGAGAGATGCGTGGTGCCGATGGCCAGCGCGCGGGAAAGCTCGGCTTCCCATTGCGGCGCGGTCTGGCCGGGGCGGGCATAGATCAGATCGAAATTGACCCGCGCGAAGCTCTCTTGCGCCACTGCCACCGCGCGCAGGCCTTCCTCGGCGCTGTGATGCCGGCCGAGGAAATGCAGTGTCGCATCATCGAGCGCCTGCAAGCCCAGCGACACCCGATTGACCCCGGCAGCGGCCAGCGCAGCATAGTTCGCCGCTTCGACTGACGTCGGATTGCCTTCCAGCGTGATCTCGATGTCCTCGGCAAAGCCCCAGTGCCGCTGCGCCTCTGCCAGCAGGCTCTCCACCAACGCGGGCGGCATCAACGAAGGCGTGCCGCCGCCAAAGAATATCGAGGTCAGCGTTTCGCCGCCTGCCACTTCGGCCTCGCGGGCCATGTCGGCGAACAGGCTGCGCTGCCACAGACCGACATCGACGTCGTCGCGGACATGGCTGTTGAAGTCGCAGTAAGGGCACTTCGACAGGCAGAACGGCCAATGGATATAGAGAGCGCGGGCCATGCGCCTCATTCTAGCCGGAGAACTGCGCCGCGACCAGCTTGGCAAACGCGTCCGCCCGGTGGCTGATGCGGTGCTTTTCTGTCGGGTCGATCTCGGCAAAAGTCAGCGCGCCGCCTTGTGGCACGAAGACCGGATCATAGCCGAAGCCGAGAATCCCGCGCGGCGGCCAGGTGAGCGTCCCTGCCACGCGGCCTTCATAGACTGCGCTCGCACCGTCCGGCCAGGCGATGGCCAGCGTGCAGGCGAAATGTGCGGCTCGGTCCGCATCGTCGCCCAAAGCGCAGAGCATCCCCTCGACCTTGCCCATCGCCATGTACCAGTCGCGGCCCGCCTCGCCCTCGAACCACTGCCGCTCGGCCCAGTCGGCGGTATAGACCCCCGGCCTGCCGTCCAGCGCCGCAACGCACAGGCCCGAATCGTCGGCCAGTGCCGGGAGCTGCGCTGCTTCCGCTGCCGCGCGCGCCTTGATCAGGGCGTTTTCGGCAAAGGTCGTGCCGGTTTCGGCGGGTTCGGGCAGGCCGAGATCGCCAGCCGACAGGCACTCGACCCCGTAGGGTGCGAGCAGCGCCGAGATTTCCTTCAGCTTGCCTGCGTTGTGTGTCGCGATGACCAGCTTGCCCGAAAGCCGCTTCATCAGGCGCCGACAGCCTTTTCCTGCCCGGCAAAAATCCGGTCGCAACCGATCCGTGCGAGCCGCAGCAGCCGCAGCAGGCCTTCCTCGTCATAGGTCGCGCCTTCGGCGGTGGCCTGGACTTCGGCGATGTGGCCGCCTTCGATCAGCACGAAATTGGCGTCGGCGTCGGCGTTGCTGTCCTCGATGTAATCGAGATCGAGCACCGGGGTGCCCTTGTAGATGCCGCAGGAGACTGCCGCGACCCGGCGGGTCAGCGGGTCCTCAGTGATCGCGCCGGACTTGAGCAGGCCGTTGGTTGCGAGCTTTAGCGCGACCCAGGCACCGGAAATCGCGGCCGTCCGCGTGCCGCCATCGGCCTGGATCACGTCGCAATCGAGCACGATCTGGCGCTCGCCAAGCTTCTTCATATCTGTGACAGAACGCAAACTACGCCCGATAAGGCGCTGAATTTCCTGTGTCCGTCCGCTTTGCTTGCCTTTCGCGGCTTCGCGCGAACCACGGGTGTGCGTGGCGCGGGGCAGCATCGAGTATTCCGCCGTCACCCAGCCTTCGCCCTTGCCGCGCAGGAACGGCGGGATCTTTTCCTCGACGCTGGCGGTGACCAGCACTTTGGTGTTGCCGAAGCCAACCAGCACCGAGCCTTCGGCGTGGATCGTGTAATTTGTCTCGAATGAGAGTGCGCGCATCTCGTCGGGGGCGCGGCCTGAGGGGCGCATTGTAATCCTTTCAATTGGCTGATTGGCCGCCCTGTGGCGCAATGGACTTGAGGCTGCAAGCCCAGAGGCTACAGTGTGCCGACAATGACAACACCGCCCATCACCGAATTGAACCTGCGTGCCCGCGAGATTTTCCGCCTGGTGGTCGAGGGCTATCTCGATTCCGGACAGGCCTTGGGATCGAAGACCCTGGCGGCAAGTGGCGTGAATCTCTCCTCCGCCTCGATCCGCTCGGTGCTCCACGACCTCGAAACGCTTGGCTTGCTGGCCGCGCCGCATACCAGCGCGGGCCGACTGCCGACCGAGGCAGGGCTGCGGCTGTTCGTCGATGGTATCATGCAGGTTGCCGAACCCAGCGCCGAGGAGCGCGCGGCGATCGAGCGGCGGCTGGCTGATCCCGGCCCGATCGAAACCGCGCTGGAGGCCACCTCGGCCATTCTCTCCAGTCTTTCGGCAGGCGCAGGCGTAGTCATGGTGCCTGCCCGGGAGCCCCGGCTGACCCAGCTCAGCCTCGTGGCGCTGTCACCGGGCCGTGTGCTCGCGGTGCTGGTGGGGGAAGACGGCGCGGTGGAAAACCGGGTTATCGCGGTGCCCGAAGGGGTGCGTCCCGGCGCGCTGGAAGAGGCTTCGAACTACATCACCGCACGGCTGGGCGGGCGCACGCTGGCCGAAGCGGTTCAGGCCATGCGGGCGGAAATCGCCTCGGGCCGCTCGGCGCTTGATGCAGCCAGCCGCGACCTGGTCAAGCGCGGCATGGCGGTGTGGAGCGAAGACGCCGCTCGCCGCCCGGTGCTGATCGTGCGCGGGGCATCAAACCTGCTCGATGAAGCCGCAATGGGAGATATCGAGCGGGTGCGCTCGCTGCTCGATGACCTCGAAAACAAGCAGTCGGTCGCCGAGCTGCTTGATCTGGCGCGCGAGGCCGAAGCAACGCGGATTTTCATCGGCTCCGAGAACCGGCTTTTCGCGCTTTCGGGCTCTTCGGTGATCGCTTCGCCCTATCGCGACCGGGAGGGCAGGGTCGTTGGCGTGATCGGCGTTATCGGCCCGACGCGGTTGAATTATGCGCGGCTAATCCCCATGGTGGATTTCACCGCCCAGGCACTATCGAAAATGGGGGGCAAGTTGATCGGTTAGCAGGACATTTTTCCACATGAACGAAGACACCAAGCCGCAGGATGACCCTGCGGTGGCAGCAGAACTGGCAGGCGTCCCCGAGGACATGCTGGAGAGCGGTAGCGAGGCGGGCGAATCGCTGGAAGATGCGCTGGCCATGCTGCGCGGCGATCTCGAAGCGGCAAAGCAAGACATTCTCTATGCCAAGGCCGAAACGCAGAACGTGCGCCGGCGCATGGAAAAGGAAATGACCGATGCCCGCGTTTATGCCGCGACCGGTTTTGCGCGGGATATCCTGCCGGTTTCCGATAATCTTTCCCGTGCCCTGGAATCCAT
>CAXNKI010000247.1:0-3735 GCA_964202645.1 Alphaproteobacteria bacterium
CCGATATCAAGCTGATCGGGGTGGAGGCAGAACTTTATCCCTCGATGTTCAACTTGCTGAAGCGGCAGGAACGCGCGGTGGGCGGTGATACGCTGGCCGAGGGCATTGCGGTCTACGAGCCAGGCAAGTTTACCTCGGCTGTGCTCGCAGGGCTGCTCGACGATTTCGTGCTGGTCGACGAACACCGTATCGAGCGCGCGGTGGCGCTGCTGTTGCAGATCGAGAAGACCGTGGCCGAAGGCGCGGGCGCGGCAGGGCTGGCAGCGGTGCTGGCTTACCCCGAGCTATTTGCCGGCAAGAAGGTCGGCATCGTCATTTCAGGGGGCAATATCGACACCCGCCTGCTGGCAAACGTGCTGCTGCGCGATCTGGCGCGCTCGGGCCGGCTGGCGCGGCTGCGGTTGGTGCTGCAGGATCGGCCCGGCTCGCTGCTGCGCGTGGCGCAGGTGTTCTATCGCTACAACGTCAACATTATCGAGATCGTCCACCAGCGGGTATTCACCCATTTGCCCGCCAAGGGCCTGGCGACCGAAATCGAATGCGAGGCGCGCGACGGGGAGCAGCTCGATTCGCTGATCGAGGCGCTCAAGGCCGAAGGATTCGATGTCAGCATGGTCGAATTAAACTGAAGCGCCGCGTAGCGTCCTCGCGCGGGACGGTTGTCCCCGTGCTTGTGCAAATTAGAGCTTCGTTTACCTTACTTCGTGGTTAAAACCCTTTTATCGACCGCGGGGGAGGGGCATAGCATGGCTTGCGCCGAATCCTCCGCGCTCCGAAGATAGGAATCTGCAGGCTTGTGACGGCACCTGTTCGCTTTCCCCGTTTTTTCGTCACGAGCATGGCGCCGTGCCCCTATTTGCCCGGGCGCAATGAGCGCAAGGTGTTCACCGAGCTGCGCGGGCCAAATTCGGATGCGCTTAACGATGCGCTCGGCCGGATTGGCTTCCGCCGCAGCCAGACTGTCGCCTATCGCCCGTCGTGCCTCGATTGCTCGGCCTGCGTCTCGGTGCGGGTCGTGGCGGGCGAGTTCCAGCCTTCGGCGACGCAGCGGCGCAATCTCAAGCGGAATTCCGATCTCGAAGTCACTCTGTGCCGCCCTTGGTCGACCGCGGAACAATTCGAACTGCTCCAGCGTTATCTTGGTCAGCGCCATCCTGGCGGTGGCATGGCAACGATGGACGAGGTCGATTATTCCGACATGGTAGAGCACACGCCTGTCACGAGTTATGTCGTCGAATACCGCGAGCCCTCGGTGGACGGAGTGACTCCAGGCCGGCTGGTGGGCGCCTGCCTGACCGACAAGCAAGGTGACGGGCTGTCGATGATCTACAGCTTCTATGATCCCGATCATGCGGAGCGCGAAGGCCTCGGCAATTTCATCATCCTTGATCATATCCGGCGCACTGCGGAATCCGGCTTGGCCTATACATACCTTGGATACTGGGTCGAAGGGTCGGCGCGGATGCAATACAAGGTTCGCTATCGTCCGCTGGAGCGCCTGTCGCGCAGCGGGTGGGAGCGGATTGGCGCGGCAGAACACGACCGCCTGATCACCGATGCCGCGCAAATTCAGCGCGAGACATTGCCCCATCCCGATGGCAGCAGCAAAGACGGCGTGCCCGGAGGGCAGGAGCAATACCGCCTGGCCGATTGATTGGCCGATGCCAGTAATGGCGATCCATCCCGCAATTTCCCTCGCGCTCTTGTTGCTAGCGGCAGAGCCCGCGCGCGGCCAGACTGCGGGCTTGCCAGTTCCCGGCAGCGATGCAGAGCTCGAATCGCTAATCCCCGACTCAGCGGTGCGCGATCCGGAAGCCTGGGCGAAAGTCACCGCGCCGCAGGATTCAGTGGCTCAGCCCACGGACATTCCCGAGTCCGGACTCGATCCCTCCTCCCCAATGGCTGCCGACGCTGATTTTCAACTGCCCTGGCCTGATGAGAGCCTCGCGCTGCCCGAACTCGTTGACCTCTCGCCCGATCCCGACATGGCGGCGCTGCTCGCCGAACAGGCGGCGAGCCCATCCACCGAAACGCGCGGCGAGGGCGAGGAGCTGCGGATTTCCGCTCATGCTGTGCTGGTGGTGCCGCCTGATCCAGTTAGTCTGCCGATGCGATCAGCACTGGCCGTGCGCTTCGCCGCACTTTCGACCATCGAGCGGCTTTCAGGGGAGGGCAGCGACAACCCCGCACAGCTCGCTGCGAGAGCGCGCAAGGATGGCCAACTGCTGCAACAGCTGCTGCGCGGCTATGGCTATTTCGACGCCGAAGTTGTGCAGACGATCAGCGCGCTGCCAAAGCCCGAGGTTCGCTTCCAGGTAATTCCCGGCCCGCGCTATGCCATTGCCGTCCTGACGCTGGGCGATCTGGCACAGAGCGGCGCAGACTACCCAGCGTTGCTCGGCGCCTGGGGCGTCGCCAGCGGTGATCCGGTGGACAACGATGCGATTGTCATGGGCCGCACCCGGCTTGATATCGAGCTTGGCGAGCGCGGCTTTGCCCTGGCCGACACCGGCGAGCCAGAACTCGTTTCCGATCATGCGCGTGAACTCGCCGACCTGTCGCTCCCGGTCAAAATCGGCGGGCGCTATCGCTTCGGGGGAATTGTCAGCAACCTGCCGGACTTCTTGCCCGCAGACCATCTCGCCGACATCGCCCGGTTCCGTCCTGGCGAGTTGTTCCGGCGCAGCAACGTTGAAGATTTGCGGCGCGCCATTGTCGCTACCGGGCTGGTCTCCAGCGTGACAGTGACCCCGCGAGTCACCACGCCGCCAAGCGGCGAGGCTCCCGGCGCACTCGATATTGATGTCGCCATGGCCAAGGCGCCGCTGCGCACGCTGGCCGGCGCGCTGGGCTACGATGCAGGGGAGGGCTTCCGCGTCGAGGCCAGCTGGGAGCACCGCAACCTGTTCCCGCCGGAAGGCCTGCTGCGCCTGCGCGCCGTCGCGGGCACACGCGAGCAGCTGGCCGCAGTGACCTTCCGGCGCAACAATTTTCACGGCCGGGATCAGGTGCTCACTGTCGATCTGTATGCCACATCGACCAATCGAGACGCATATGTCGCACGCTCAGTTGCGCTGAGCGCAGGCTATGAAAAGCTCACCACGCTGCTGTTCCAGAAGCCGCTGGTCTGGTCGCTGGGGCTGGAAGCATTGGTCACCAACGAGCGCGAGGGCGATGTCGGCGGCGTCTCGAGTGCGGCAGAAACGTATTATGTGTTTGCCCTGCCGCTGCGCGGCGCGTTGGATACGACCGACGACCTGCTCGATCCGCAGCGCGGATTTCGCGCTGCCTTGCGGGTTTCGCCCGAAGGTTCAATCAGCAGAGGCGCCAAGAGCTTCTACGCCCGTTTCCAGGCCGATGGCAGCGCCTATCTGCCGCTGGGCAAGAGCACGGTGCTGGCTGCGCGGGTGCGGCTTGGCTCGATTGTCGGCGCTGGAATCGCCGAGGTTGCGCCTTCACGTCGCTTCTTTGCAGGCGGCGGCGGCTCGGTGCGCGGCTTCGGCTATCAGGAAATCGGCCCGCGCGACACGCTGGGAACACCCAGCGGCGGGCGCTCACTCAGTGAATTTTCACTAGAGGCACGGATCAAGACTGGAATCCTCGGGGGCCAGCTTTCGGTCGTGCCGTTCATCGATGCTGGCACGGTCGAGCAGGGCAGCCTGCCGTCGCTCAAAGGCATGCGCTACGGCGCGGGGTTGGGCCTGCGTTATCAGACTGGGTTCGGCCCAATCCGCA
>CAXNKI010000248.1:0-3731 GCA_964202645.1 Alphaproteobacteria bacterium
ACCCTGGCAATGCTCTGGGTCGGCGGCGGGATCATCTTGCATGGCGCGCACGAACTGGGGATGCATGGCCCGTCGGATGCCGCCCACGCCGCGCGGCACGCGGTCGAACTGGCAACTGGCGCGCTGGGCGGTGTTCTGGGTTGGTTGACCTATGCGGTGCTCTCCGCGCTCACCGGGCTGGTGCTCGGCGCGCTGACTGCCGTCGCGGTCCACACCGCGCAGAAGATACTGCCCCGCAAATCAGCCTGAGGCAGCCGCGCGCAGCCGCTCAAGTGCCGCATCGCGGCCGATCAGCGGCAGCAGTGCGGCCATTTCGGGGCCATGGTCATGGCCGGTGAGCGCCTGACGCAAGGGCAGGAAAAGCGGCTTGCCCTTGCGGCCGGTGGTTTCCTTGAGCGCAGCAGTCAGTGCTGTCCAATCGCACCCGGCTTGCTCCAGCGCGGCTGCGGCGACGGCCAGAAAGGCTTGGTCTTCCGCGCCAAATTCCGGCGGTGTTATCGGTCCGGTCACGACCTGCCACCACTCAGCCGCCTCGCCAATATGGGCAAGGTTGGGCCGGACCGCCTCCCAGCCCGCTGCGCTCATGCCCTGAGGCAGCAGATGCGCGACCCGCGTAAAAGGGAGATGATGCACCACGGCGGCGTTGAGGCGGTGAAGCTCGGCTTCATCAAAGCGGGCAGGCGCACGGCCAAACCGGCCCAGGTCGAAACTGGCGGCCAGCGCTGCGGCATCGAGCGACGGGTCGACCGGATCGGATGTGCCCAGCCGTGCGAGCAGCGCAATCAGCGCCTCGGGCTCGATCCCGGCGTCGCGCAGTTCCGCCATACCGAGCGAGCCGAGCCGCTTGGAGAGCTTGCCTTCGGTGCCGACCAGCAGCGCCTCATGGGCAAAGCGCGGCGGCTCTGCGCCCAATGCAGTGAACATCTGGACCTGCGCGGCGGTGTTCGAGACGTGATCCTCGCCGCGCAGCACGTCGGTTATCCCCATGTCGATGTCGTCGATCACCGAAGGCAGAAGATAGAGCCATGAACCGTCACCGCGCCGCACCACCGGATCGCTCATCTTTGCCGGATCGAAATGCTGGGGTCCGCGGATGCCATCGGTCCATTCAATCGCGCTGTCGCGGTCAAGCAGGAAGCGCCAGTGCGGATCTTCTCCTGCCGCCACTTTTGCGGCGTGGTCCGCCTCGCTCAGGCCCAGCGCGGCACGGTCGTAGATCGGTGGCAATCCGCGCCCAAGCTGAACCTTGCGCTTGAGGTCGAGCTCCTGCGCGCTTTCATAGCAGCGATAGACGCGGCCTGATGCCACCAGCCGCTGAAATTCGCGCTCATAGAGGTCGAACCGCGCAGACTGCCGCTCCTCGCCGTCCCAGCCCACGCCCAGCCATCCGAGATCGGCCTTGATGCCCGCAACGTATTCCTCGCGGCTGCGCGCCTGATCAGTATCGTCGATGCGCAGCAGGAAGCGCCCGCCGGACTTTTTCGCCAGCAACCAGTTGTGCAGCGCGGTGCGGACATTGCCGACGTGCAGATTGCCTGTGGGCGACGGGGCGAAACGGGTCGTGGTCATGCGGTGCGGAATGCGTGGGTTATCGGATAGCGCCGATCGCGACCGAAATTCCTTGACCCCAACTTGACCCCCGGCGGGGCCTGCCGCCGCTTGTATTCGGCCAGATGCAGCAGCCGCTCGATGCGGATCACGGTATCGCGCTCGAAGCCCTCTGTGACCAGTTGCTCGACGCTCTTTTCGTGTTCGACCAGCCCCAGCAGGATGCCGTCGAGCACAGGGTAAGGCGGCAGCGAATCCTCGTCCTTCTGGTCGGGGCGCAGTTCGGCTGACGGCGGACGGGTGATGATGCCTTCGGGCATCACCGGGCCAACGGGGCCAAGGCCGATCCTGGGCTTGTTTGCATTTCGCCATTTCGAGATGGCAAATACAGTCATCTTGTAGGCGTCTTTCAGCGGATTGTAGCCGCCGGCCATGTCGCCATAGATCGTGGCATATCCGACGCTCATCTCGCTCTTGTTGCCGGTGGTCAGCAGCATCGGGCCGAACTTGTTGCTGAGCGCCATCAGTGTGACACCCCGGATGCGGCTCTGGACGTTTTCCTCCGTGATATCGACGTCGACATCGCTGAAGCTGCCAGCGAGCATTGCGTCAAAGGCCTCGACCGCCGGGGCGATCGGGATGGTGTCATAGCGGCAGCCGATCATTCGCGCACATTCGGTGGCGAGATCGAGGCTTAGCTGACCAGTGAAGCGACTGGGCAGCATTACGGACCACACCCGCTCGGGACCCAGCGCATCGGCGGCGATCGCGGCGCAGATCGCACTGTCGATCCCGCCGGAGAGCCCCAATACCACGCCGGGGAACCGGTTGCGGTCAACATAGTCGCGCAGTGCCAGCACCATGGCGCTGTAAATGTCCTCGGGATGTTCGGCGAGGTTTGCCAGTTCGCCCCGGTCGCAGCGCCAGCCCTTGGCGGTCTTGGTCCAGTGGGTGGTGACTTCCTGCTCTTCCCAGTCCTTAAGCTGGACGGCAAGGCTGCCATCGCCGTTGACGACAAAGCTTGCCCCGTCGAACACCAGCTCGTCTTGGCCGCCGACACGGTTGAGATAGGCGAGCGGCAGGCCGGTGGCAGACGCGCGGCGCTTGGCGACGCCATCGATTCGCAGCGCATCCTTATCGATCTCGTAGGGGCTGCCGTTGATGCAGATGAACAGTTCCGCGCCGAAATCGGCGAGGTGCTTGCAGACATCTGCCTGCCAGATGTCCTCGCAGATCGGTACGCCGATCATCGTGCCCCGAAACACGATCGGTTCGGGCAGCGGGCCGGGCTGGAACAAGCGCACTTCGTCGAATGTGCCGTAATTCGGCAGCTCATGCTTGTAGCGGATGGCTGCGACTTTGCCCTGATCCAACAGTGCAACGCCATTATGCAGCGCTCCGTCCTGAACGAAGACGCTGCCGACCAGCATGGCGGGGCCGGCGTTGGCGGTTGCCTTGGCCAGCTTGTCCAGCTCGGCGGCGGCGCGCTGGATCAGTGCGGGCTTCAGGATCAGGTCTTCGGGCGGATAGCCGATCAGCTGCAGCTCGGGGAAGACGATGAGGTCAGAGCCTTTTGCCCGTTCGCGCGCGGCGAGCATGGCGGCGGCATTGCCGGCGAGATCGCCAACCGACTGGTTGAGCTGGGCAAGGGTTATCTTGAGTGTATCGGCCATGGGCCTTTCCTAAGCATTGGCGAGGCGTTAGCCAATGGCGATTGAGGAAAGGATCGAAATGTTCAAACAGGCTTTCGATGGCGCCAATCTCCCCGGTGCGGTTGGCATGGTGGTGGACCGTGATGGGGTGCGTTTTTCGGAGGCGCTGGGCGTTACCGATGTCGATGGCCGCACCCCGGTCGAACTCGATACCCAATTCCAGATCGCTTCGATGACCAAGGCTTTGGTGACGCTGGCAGCGATGCAGCTGGTCGAGGCCGGCCAGCTCGAATTGGATGCGCCAGTTGGCACGCTGCTGCCCGAACTGGCAGACGCGCAGGTGCTGACCGGGTTCGGCGAGAACGGCCAGCCGCAGCTGCGCCCCGCCGCGCGGCCGATAACACTGCGTCATTTGCTGACCCACACTGCAGGGCTCGGGTACTTCTTCATCCACCCGCCGGTGCTGCAATATTTCGCCGCCACGGGAATGCCAGCGCCGGGATCAAGAGCCTCGATCACCATGCCGCTGAT
>CAXNKI010000249.1:0-3706 GCA_964202645.1 Alphaproteobacteria bacterium
TTCGGTTGTGCGCAGCGCCGCGTCGATCCGGGCCGTCGAAATGCCCGGCGCGCCCGTCGGCACAACGAACAACGAGAGGCCTTGCCGGCTGCCATCAGTCACCGGCGCGCCGTCACGCGCGACCAGCAGAATCGCCTCGGACTGATCGATGTCCGACGTCCAGTATTTCGCACCATTGATCACCCAGCCATTGCCGCGTTTCACCGCATGCGTCGTCACCTTGTGGGTGTTTGAACCCGCATCAGGCTCCGTAATGGCAAAGCACATCTTGCGCTTGCCGTTGGCGATGCCGGGCAGCCATTCGCGCTTGAGCTCTTCCGAACCGCAGGCCGCAATGATCGGTGCGGTGATCGCCGAAATGACCATCGACAGGATCGGGCAGCCCTGCGCCGCCGTTTCCTCGATGCAGATGTTAAGCTCGGCCAGCCCGCCGCCACCGCCGCCGTATTCTTCGGAGACATGGACGCCGAGGAAGCCGGCTTCGCCCAGCTCCTTCCACAGCGCATCGGGCTGTTCACCCTTGTTCACAACATCCTGAAAATACTTCCGCCCGAACTTGCCAACAAGCTTGCTGACCGCATCGCGCAGATCGCGGTGGTGCTCGGCAGTGTCGCACAGTGTGGTCTGGAACAGTTCGGACGGCATCTCGATTTACTCCGTTCATTCAGGCCAATCAAAGAAGCCTTGGCCCGATTTGGCGCCAAGCTTTCCCTCGCCGACCATGTCGACCAATATTTGCGGCGGCGCAAACCGGTCGCCGTGGGCGGCCTGCAAAGTGCGCGCAATGTCGAGCCGGACATCAAGCCCAACAATGTCGCTCAGCCGCAGCGGCCCCACCGGATGGCGGTAGGCCAGCACTGCCGCGCGGTCGATGTCCTCGGCGCTGGCGACACCGCTTTCGAGCATCCGCATTGCTTCAAGGCTGGCGATCAGATCGAGACGGCTTGTGGCGAAGCCCGGTACGTCGCGCACGGTCAGTGACTGCTTGCCGAGCCAGGTTACAAAATCGCGCGCCTGATCGAGCGTTGCTTCCGAAGTTTTCTCGCCCCGGATCAACTCAACCAATGGCAGCGACCAGACGGGGTTGAAGAAATGCATGCCCAGGAACGCCGCTGGATCGGGCAGTGCCTGCGCCAGCCGGTCAATCGACATCGCGCTGGTATTGCTGCCGATCAGCTTGGGGCCGCGCGTCGCGATCCGGGCGAGCACATCGAGCTTGAGTTCGAGCCGTTCGGGCACGGTCTCGATGGCCAGGTCCAATCCCTCGGGGATGAAGTCTACGCTAGCGATCCGGGTGATCCGCGCGGCCAGTGCCTGACCACCTGCCTCATCAAGCTTGCCGCGCTTGATCGATGCCTGGACCGTTTCGGCAACGATCTTGCCGAAAGTTGCAGCGCGCGCATCGTCCGGCTCGACAACCGTGACGTGTCCGCCCGCCATCGCCGATACATAGGCGATTCCGATACCCATGGTGCCGCCGCCAACAACTGCGACATTCCGCGTCATCTGCCCTTCCACTCGGGTGCACGCTTTTCGGCAAAGGCGCGTGCGCCTTCCTGCGCGTCTTCGGATGCAAGAACTGACTCAGTCAGCGGGCGTTGCCGCTCCCAAATCTCGCCCTCGGCCCAACCCGGCGATTCCTGTATGATGCGCTTGGTCATCAGCATCGACAATGGCGCATTGGCGGCGATCTTGCCCGCAAGCGCCAATGCATCCTGCAAAGCCTGTCCCGGAGCGGAGAGCCGGTTGACCAGGCCCCACTGATGCGCGGTCGCAGCGTCCATCCGCTCGCCGGTCAGGGCATATTCGAGCGCGATTGCCGACGGAATGCGGCGCGGGAGACGCACCAGCCCGCCCGATCCGGCAACCAGCCCGCGCGACACTTCAGGCAGGCCAAACCACGCGTCCTGAGCGGCAACAATAAGATCGCAGGCCAGCGCCAGTTCGCATCCGCCCGCAAGCGCGAAGCCCTCCACCGCAGCGATCAGCGGCTTCTTCGGCGGCGTCTCGGTCAGCCCGCCAAAGCCGCGCCCTTCAAGCTCGGGCCGTTCGCCATCAAGAAATGCCTTGAGATCCATCCCCGAACAGAACGAACCCCCGCGCCCGGTGAGGATACCGACGCGAATCCCGGGGTCGGCATCCAATCGATCGAGCGCTTCCACGATCGCCAACGACACTGTCCGATTGATTGCATTGCGCTGCGCAGGCCGATTAATCGCGATCACCAGCGTCGCATCCAGCTGTTCGATTTCAACGGGCAGGCTCATGTCGGCACCCGTTCGCGCATTACTGGCTCGGAGTTGCCGCGATATTCTTTCAGATCGGCAGCCTCTGTCATCCGCCATACATCGAGGATCCGGAAGGGATTGTTGACGACAATCCGTCCCTTGCTGTTCTTGTAATAGCTCTCAACCCCGGGATAGGTCCACACCATCTGCTGATGTGTCGCGTCGACTTTGGCGTTGTAGGCATCGTGCGCATCCTGCCGCACCTCGACCCGGGTAAGGCCCGCCTCGAACATCTGGCGTAGCAGCGACATGACATAATGCATCTGGCGTTCCAGCACAGTGATCAGGCTGCCGCCATGACCGAACTGGGTGTTGGGGCCATAGAGGCAGAAGAAGTTGGGATAGCCGGGAACCGTTGTGCCGAGATAAGCGCGCGCATCATCGCCGTCCCAATCCTTGTGCAGCTCCCGCCCACCGATCCCGACGACCTTCATCGGTGCGAGTAGGTTGACGACATCAAAGCCTGTCGCCCAGATAATCACATCCGCCTTATGCGCCGCGCCGTCGCTGGTGACCACCGCGTCGGGCCGCACTTCAGTGACAGCACCCGTCACCAGCGTCACCTTGTCGCGCGCGAGGGTGCGGAACCAGCCGTTGTCGAGCAGCATACGTTTGCCAAATGGCGGATAATCGGGGATCACATCGGCAAGCAGATGCTGCGCCTCGCCAAGCTCGGACTTGGCATAGGCGATCAGCCCCTTGCGCTGCATATCATTGATCGCATTGATTGAGCGGCCCTGGCCGTCCCAATCGGGGTCTTGTGTGAGCGCGTCATAGAGCTTGTCGTTGAACGCCCAGCTCAAGCGCAGCCGGTACCAGCGGCGGTATAGCGGCATTTGATGCAGCAAGCGACGCAGCGGACCGGGGATTTCCTTGCCGAACTTGGTGAAAGCCGCTGCCCATTGCGGCGTGCGCTGGATGATCGTCAGCGAAGCCACTTCATCGACAATGGCCGGAGCCACCTGCATTGCGCTTGCGCCGTTTCCAACCAGCACGACATTGCGCCCGGCGAGGTCGAGCCCGGTATCGGGATATTGCGCGGTGTGAACACTCGGCCCCCTGAAACTGGTCAGACCCGGCACGTCTGGAATGCGCGGCTTGTTAAAGGCGCCGACACCGCTGATCAGCATCTTCGCGCGCAGGGTTTCGCGCGCGCCGGACGCTGAGACGACATCAGCCTCCCACTCCCCGCGCACTTCATTGAAGCGCGCTTCGGTGACTTCGAGGCCGAAACGGATATGCTGCCGGACATCGTATTGGTCGGCGACAGAGTCGAGATACCGGTGGATTTCGCGGCTGCCCGCAAAAAACCGTGACCAGTCATAAGGCGCGAACGAGAAGGAATAGAGATAGCTGGGCACGTCGCAGGCGGCGCCGGGATAGCGATTGTCAAACCACACTCCGCCCAAAGCCGAGCG
>CAXNKI010000250.1:0-3696 GCA_964202645.1 Alphaproteobacteria bacterium
CAGCGCCGCAGCAACTGCCCCTGCGCAGGAGAGCCAGCCAAGCGCGCCTGCAGCGACCGCCCCCTCACCGCAGGCTCTGCCAAGCCCCGCTCCTTCGGCCCCGGCGCTCGAATGGCGGGTCCATTCGGCCAGCGGCGGCGCGGCGGACGGGCAAGCGTGGTGGCAAACCCCGTGGATCATTGCACTCGCCTTCCTTGCCGGCATCGGGCTGGCGCTGGCGTGGCAGATGGCGCGGCGGCGCAAAGCGAGCGGCGACGCAGAGGCCTACCATGCGGCTGAAGCGCCGGCGCAAACGCCGCTGGCCGAACTGCCCTCATCGCCTGCACCGCTCGAGCAGCCCACAACACCCGCCCCGGCGCCCCGCGAGGCTGAACTTGATCTGCTCACGGTCATGGCTGAGCCGGTCCCTGCGCCCGGCCCGTCTAACCCGGCAACGCCCGCTCCGGCCCGCCCGGCGCTGGGCCTCTATGTCAATCCGCTCGAGGTGGAGCTTGCCGCCCGCCGCATGAGCGCCACATTGATGAATGCTGTGCTCAATTACGAACTCATCATCCGCAACACCAGCAGCGAGCCAATCGGCCCGGTCACGGTGGGCGGCGACATGATCGGCGCCCATGCGTCGCTGCCTGACCGGGCGCAGCTGGAGCTGGGTGGGCATGAAATCGCCGCGCTGCACCGGCTGGCGCAGCTGGGCGCAGGCGAGAGCATTACTCTGACCGGTGAATTCAAGCTGCCGCTTGCCGACATCACGCCGATCCGCAGCGGCAATGCGGCGCTGTTCATTCCGCTTGCCCGGTTCCGGGTCGAGGCCGCACGGCGCGGCGCTCCGCCGCTGGTGGCGAGCAGCACTTTCGTCGTCGGCGAGGATCAGGACCGGCCCGGGGCCGCGCTGCGCCCCTTCCGGCTCGATCTCGGTCCGCGGCTCTATTCGCGGATCGGCCAGCGCGAACTGGCGCTGAGCGCCTGATGGACAGCCTGGTCTCCTGCGAATGGCTCGCCCATGAAATCGGCGCGAGCGACCTCAGGATCGTCGATGCCTCGTGGCACTTGCCCGACGCCGGCCGAAATGCTGCTGCCGAATACGAGGCTGACCATATTCCGGGCGCTGTATTCATGAACCTTGGCGATCTGGTCGATGCAGACTCTGCCTTGGACAACACCCTGCCCAGCGCCGAAAAATTCGCCAGCCGGATGCAGAGCCTGGGGTTGGGCGACGGCAGCCGGATCGTCGTCTATGACAACAGCGCAATGAAAAGCTCGGCGCGCGCCTGGTTCATGCTCAAGCTGTTCGGCGCGCACGCGGTTGCCGTGCTCGACGGCGGGCTCGCCAAGTGGAAAGCCGATGGCAGACCGCTGGCAAGCGGCAAGGAAAGCCTGCGCCACCGTCATTTCACCGCCTGGTCGAACGGCAAGGCGCTGCGCAGCAAGGCCGATATGCTCGCCAACGTCAACACCGGGGCCGAACAGGTAGTCGATGCCCGCGGCGCGGGCCGCTTTGCCGGAAAAGACCCCGAACCGCGCCCCGGCATGCAGCCGGGGCACATACCTGGCGCGCGAAACCTGCCGCATGTGAACCTGTTCGCCCCCGACGGCACCTACAAGGACCGCAGCGGCATTGTCGCTGCATTCAAGGCGGCCGGGATCAATCTCGACCGTCCGGTGACCGCATCTTGCGGCAGCGGCGTAACCGCCTGCGTCGTGCTGTTTGCGCTGCACCTGATCGGCAAGCATGACGTCGCGCTCTACGATGGCAGCTGGGCAGAATGGGGGCTCGACCCTCAGACGCCCAAGGCACTGGGCACGGATTAGAGCAAGCATATGCGCTTCGCTCAGGCTAAGCGGGATTTGGTGCCGGGCCATGGCAAGCATTCCCAAGCGCGCCCGCGCTCGCTATGGCCGTGCCATGGCCAAATCTCCTCCTGACCAGCAGTCCTCTGCCACCCGGTTGGTCACCGCCGGACGGCGGGAGGAATGGACCGGCGCGGTGGTCAATCCTCCCGTGGTCCGCGCCAGCACGATCCTCTACGAAGACACTGCCGCACTCGCGCAGGGCCCGAAGACCAACGCCGACGGCCACTTCTTCTACGGCCGGCGCGGAACCCCGACGCAGTGGGCGCTGGCAGAAGCGCTTACCGAGCTGGAGCCGGGCGCGGCAGGAACCATGCTCTATCCGTCGGGCGTCGCGGCGATTGCCGGCGCGCTGCTCAGCGTTTTGCGCCCGGGCGATGTGCTGCTGATGACCGACAATGCCTATGACCCCAGCCGCGCGATGGGCAAAGGCCTGCTCGCCGATTTCGGGGTCGAGACGCGCTTTTTCGACCCGCTCGACCTGAACGCTTTTGCGGCGGCAATCTGCCCGAAAACGCGCGCGGTTTTGTTCGAATCGCCCGGCAGCCTGACAATGGAAGTGCAGGATGTGCCGGCATTGGCGGCGATGGCCCGCGCGCATGGGCTGGTGTCGATCATCGACAACACCTGGGCCAGCCCGCTCGGCTTTCCGGCACTCGCGCGCGGGGTCGATATAACCGTGATGAGCCTCACAAAACACGTCGGCGGGCACAGCGATCTGATGATGGGCAGCGCCTCGGCTGGGGCAGAGTTCTATGCGAAGCTGCGCAAGACCGCCCAAGGCCTCGGGCAGGTCGTCGCGCCCGACGATGCAGCGCTCGCCTTGCGCGGCCTGCGAACGCTCGACGTGCGGCTGAAGCGCTCGAGCGAGAGCGCGCTTGCCCTTGCCACCTGGCTGAAGGCGCGCCCGGAAGTCGCCGCGGTGCTCTGCCCGATGCTGCCCGGCGCGCCGGGGCACGATATCTGGGCGCGCGATTTCACCGGCGGCTGCGGTCTGTTCAGTATTATCCTGAAGGGCAGCCCAAAAAGTTCAGAGGGGGCATCACGGCGCGACCGACTGATCGACGCGCTGCGGCTTTTCGGCATCGGCTATTCGTGGGGCGGCTATGAAAGCCTCGCGGTGCCGGTGGATCCGGCGCACTATCGCAGCGTCACGCCCTGGCCCCCCCGCAACATGGACCCGGCCGACCGCTTCGGTGTGCGGCTGTCAGTCGGGCTGGAAGACGCCGGCGACCTGATCGCCGATCTCGCTGAGGCATTTGCCGCGATGGCCGCCTGATGGCGCTTGCACCCGAAATCACCACACTGATCGCCCAGCTCGATGCGATCGGCTTCGACTATGGCCAGACTCACATCTCGGTCTGGCGCGCGCTGGTGGCACTTACGGTTGGTCTTTTGGTTTTCATCGCCGGGATGCTCGCAAGCAAAGGCTTGCACCGACTGTTCCGCCGCACTTCGAGGCTCGATGCCACCGAGCGGGTGGTTGGTGAAAAGCTTCTCAGTGGGCTGGTCTGGGCGCTCGCCGTGCTGGTCGGCGCCGACGTGCTCGGCATTGACCTCACAGCTTTCGCTTTGTTTTCCGGCGCATTCGGCCTTGCCATCGGCTTCGGCCTTCAAAAGACCTTCGGCAACCTGCTTGCCGGAATCATCCTGCTGCTCGACCGCTCGATCAAACCGGGCGACGTGATTGCGGTGGGCGAAGGCACGCGGCGCACGGTCGGCCAGGTCAACCGGGTCGGAGTGCGCGCGGTTTCGGTGATCACCCGCGACCGGGTTGAATTTCTCATCCCCAATGACACGTTGATGAGCGCGACCGTCGAAAACTGGTCGTTCTCCTCGCGCGATGTG
>CAXNKI010000251.1:0-3688 GCA_964202645.1 Alphaproteobacteria bacterium
AGCACGTCTGGAGGGCGGAGATCGTGCTGCTGAGCGCCGATGGGGTTGGCACCAGCGAGATCATGCGGCGGACGGGCACGTCCAAGACATGCGTGTGGCGATGGCAGGAGCGGTTCATGCAAGAAGGGGCGGAAGGCCTGCTGCGCGATAAGACCCGTCCGTCGCGCATCCCTGCTTTGCCCTTGGAGACCGTCGCCTTGATTGTGGCGCGGACGCAAGAGGCCCCACCGGGTGAGACGACCCACTGGACGGCTTCGCTTATGGCCCGCGAAGCGGGCATTAGCGCCAGTTCGGTTCACCGGGTCTGGCGTGCCCACGGCCTCCAGCCTCACCGCGTTCGGCAGTTCAAGCTCTCCAATGACCCTGAGTTCATCGCCAAACTCCGCGACGTCGTCGGCCTTTATGTCGCACCGCCGGCCCATGCGATCGTCCTGTCGTTCGATGAGAAAAGCCAGATCCAGGCGCTCGACCGCTCGCAGCCCGGCCTGCCGCTCAAGAAGGGACGGGCCGGGACGATGACTCATGATTATAAGCGCAACGGCACCACCACGCTCTTTGCCGCGCTCAACGTGCTCGACGAGACCGTGATCGGCCGCAACATGCAGCGGCACCGCCATCAGGAGTTCATCCGCTTTCTCAACCTGATCGAAGCACATGTGCCCGCCGGAAAGGCGATCCACGTCATCCTCGACAACTACGCCGCCCACAAGCACCCCAAAGTGCGCGAGTGGCTCGTCCGGCACCCGCGCTCCACCTTCCACTTTACGCCAACCTCGTGTTCCTGGCTCAATGCCGTCGAGGGTTTCTTTGCCAGGCTGACCAAGCGCCGTCTCAAACGTGGTGTCTTCCAATCGCTCGTCGACCTTCAGGCCGCCATCAGTCAGTTCCTTGCCGAGCACAACGAAAGCCCAAAGCCGTTCGTCTGGACAGCTGATCCTGATAAAATCATCGCCGCCGTCAGACGCGGGCACCAAGTGTTAGATTCCCATCACTAGCGTCAGTTAACGGCATTAGAGCGACAATATGCGGGTCACCTTTGCTGTGTGAAGGGTTGCCTCTAAGCGTTGGAATTGCGAGCTAACATCTCAAGCACTTTGCCGTCGGGTTTTGGCTAGGGCCAGCATTGGAGGCATCCCCATGCTGGCCCGCTTCCATCAGGCACGGTGCCCGGTAAAACTCTATCCGGCCTCTTTGCTGGCAAACGGCACAACCTTGCCGGTGCCGACAACTCCACTAACGCAATAGCGGCCCCAAGCTTCCATTAGCTTCACACGCGCGCCCGGTTGACCCGGCGTGCCCAAATAGGTCGTCCGGCGATAGGCGGCCTGCAACGCGTCAGGCGTCTTGTGCGCCAGCGCAGCCTCCACCACGGCATCGGGAAAGCCGTCGTTCGCGGCCCAATCGGTTAGCGCAGAGCGGAAGCCGTGGACGTGGAACGGCTCGCTCATATCACGCAGCACCTTGAGCAGCGTCATGTCAGACATCGGCTTGCCTGCCACGCCGGGGAAAACAACATCGGTTTCAGTCAGTCGCAAGGCATCTGCCTTGGCCAGCACCGCCAGAGCGGCGCCAGACAGCGGAACCATGTGCGCCTTGCCACGCTTCATGTGATCGGCGCGAATCGTCCATAGGCGCCCCTCAAGGTCAAATTCGGCCCATGTCGCCAGCCGAACCTCTTGTGAGCGCGCGCCGGTCAGGATGAGCAGTTCCAGAGTCAGCCGCCCATATGATGGTTTGCGCCGCAAAGCGGTGATGAAGCCCGGCAACGCAACATAGGGCATCGCCTTGCGATTTTCCCGCGCCTTCACCTGCCGAGGTAGACCGCGCCCCGCTTTCAGGCTGCCATTCCCCGATGGGGCTTCGCGGGACCGCCAGCCTTTGGCATGGGCATAATCGAGCACGGCGCAAATCCGGTTCCGCACCTGACGGGCGGTTTCTGGAATGACTTGCCAGATTGGCGTTAGAACCGTGATGATGTCAGCAGTCGTGATACTTCCAGTCGGGACGTCGCCCAATTTCGGGAAGGCGTAGTTTTCCAGACTGGCGAGCCACTGGCGGGCATAGACGGAGCTTTTCCAGCCTGCCCCGTTCTCGGTGTGGTACTGGCGCGCTGCAAACCGGAAAGTCACCGTTGCGGCGGCTTCGTACTTTTTCTCGGCCAGAACGTCGCGCCGGTCGATCTTGACCGCCTTGCGGAGACCGCTGGCCTTTTGGCGGGCCTCTGCCAACATCAGCAGCTTGGCACTGCCCAGCCCAATATCCTGCCGCTTGCCGTCGCGCTGGAGTCGCAAAAGCCAGTAGGCGCCGCCGCGCTTGTCCACTTTCAGGAACAGTCCTTCCCCGTCCTGATAAGTGCCGGGATTCGCCAAAGCCGCCTTGACCGCCACCGCACTGAGCTTGCCCATCGCCTTACCCCCACACTTTCCTCCCCCACCTGGAGAGGCCAATGTGTGGGGGTAAACTGTTTTACCCCCACATTACCCCCACACTACACTTCGGTTGCAGACAAACAGCAACGGCCACGAGCGGACGGTAGAGGGATAATACGCTAGGTTTTCGGGGATTTCCATGGACTTCAGCGAACACCCCCGGATAAGGGGGTGGTGGACAGGGCTGGATTCGAACCAGCGTACGCTTGCGCGGGCAGATTTACAGTCTGCTGCCTTTAACCACTCGGCCACCTGTCCACACCAGCATGCCGGCAGCGGGTTGCCCCGCCAATCGGACCCCTGAGAGTCCCGCGACCGAGAAGGCGCGTCCATTGGCGAAGCAAGCCTTGCCTGTCAATGGTGTGGCTGGCAGGAGGCGCCAATGAACAGACACAACGAAGACAAACCGAAGCGCGCTTTGCGCGGTCGCGCAGGCCGGATGAAGGGCGGGCGCGGCTCAGGCCAGGCCAGCACTGGCGCGGTGCGCCTGTGGGGCCACCACGCAGTGGAGGCCGCGCTTAACAACCCAGAGCGCAACCACCGCAAGCTGTGGGCAACCCGCGAGGCAGTTGCAACGCTCGCCAGTAACCTCGACGGCGATCTGCCGCCCCATCTCGCAGTGGAATATGCGCAGGCCGCCGATCTGGGCCGGCTGGTTGCGCGCGATGCGCCGCATCAGGGACTGGTGCTGGAGTGCGATGCGCTGGAAGACGTCTATCTTGGCGAAGTGTTGGACGGCGACGCCGCGCGCCCGATTGTCGTGCTCGATTCGGTGACTGATCCGCACAATGTCGGCGCAATTCTGCGCTCGGCGGCAGCCTTCGGCGCGGCCGCGCTGGTGACGCAAGACCGCCATGCGCCGCCTGAATCGGGGGTGGTGGCCAAATCAGCATCAGGCGCTCTTGAAGTGGTGCCTTGGGTGCGGGTGGTCAATCTCGCCCGCGCGCTGGAAGAAATTGCCGAGGCAGGATACTGGCGCATCGGCCTCGATGGCGGGGCAAAGTTCACGCTTGCCGGCGCTCTGCCCACCGGGCCAGTCGCGCTGGTGCTGGGCAGCGAAGGCGACGGGCTTCGCCAGAATATCGCCCAGCATTGCGACGCGCTCGCCCGACTGCCGATCACCGGTATGATCGAAAGCCTGAATGTTTCCAATGCGGCTGCCATCGCGCTCTATGCAACGGCGGCGCGCGAGTTGGGGGGAGACTGACCATGTACCAATGGATTCCGAACGGCCGCCGGCTCGGTGCTGTGGCCCAGAT
>CAXNKI010000252.1:0-3686 GCA_964202645.1 Alphaproteobacteria bacterium
GGGCATCCTCCTCGCCTGCACCCGCCTCGCCGAGCAGGGTTCGGGTCCAGGCGCGCGAATAGACGGCCTGCGCATGGCTCGGGCTGAGCGCAATCGCCTGCTCAAGCCATTCAAGGCTCTCGGCAAGATCGCCCGACAGCCATAGCGAACGGCCCATGTTGAGGTGACAGAAGGAATCAAGCCGGTCGAGCCCGAGCGCCTGCTCAGCCAGCCTGCGCGCCGCCTCGACTTCCGCGGCTCGGTCCGGACGGTAATTGAGGAAGCCATTCTGGAAATGGGTGAACGAGAGGCCCGCCTGGGCGCGGGCAAAGCCGGGATCGGCGGCTATGGCGCGGGCGAACAGACCGGCTGCGAGCGCATTGTCGGGCGGGTTGAAGCGGAACATGTGATCAAGGCCAAGGTGATAGGCCGACCATGCCGAGAGGCTGGCCGGCGGCATTCCGCGCGCCAGCCTGGCTTCATGCGCAGCAATCCGCACTTCGAGCGCGGTCGCCACATGCGCGGCAATTTCGGCGCGCAGTTCGGGCGCGCGCTCCACTGCCTCGCGGTAGGTTTCGCTCCAGACTACCTCGCCGCTTGCCGTGTCGGCGAGTTCGGTGGTCACCGTGACCGTGCCTGCAGCAAAGGTGATGCCGCCGGTGAGGCAATAAGCCACCCCCAGCGCCGCGCCAGCCTCGCGGCAATCGGTGTGCTGCCCCCGGAAGCGGAAAGAGGACCCCCGGGCAATGACGAACAGCCAGCGCAGCCGGGAGAGATCGCCGATCAGCTCGTCGGCGATCGCATCGCCGAGATAGGCGTGGGCTCCTGCCTCGCCGGAAATGCGGAAAGGCAGCACGGCGATCGACGGCCTGCCGGACCCCTGGCGTGGTGGTTCAGGCTGGCCAGCTTGTGGCAGCGAAGCAGCGCTTTGGGGCCGATGAAAGCTCACCGCACCTTCGAAGCGCAGTCCCTTACCGTGAATGGTCCGGATCAGGCGTTGCTGCCTGCCATCGTCGCCAAGCGCCGCGCGAGCGGACTTTATCCGGGAGGAGATCGCCGCTTCGGAGACAATGCGGCCAAGCCACACCTTCTCGATGATCTCGTCCTTGTTCACCAGCCGGCCGGGATTGGAAGCGAGCAGGAGAATGAGCGAGAACACCTGCGGCTCGATCGCCACCACTTCACCCACCCGGCGCAGCTCGAAACGGCCAGGGTCGAGTTCGAATTGCTCGAACCGCAGGATCAGGGCGTCGTCGCTGGGCAATTCCGGCCAATCTCCATGAAAAATCCACGCTGCCTTCAAGCTTGGCGGCATTGGGAAGTCTAAGGCTGCTCTATCGGATCAAGGCGGTCCGGTCTTGTGAAATGGGAGGCTAAAATGCCGTTGGTTACCATCGACGTCATCAAGAACGTGTTCACCCCCGAACAAAAGCGCCAGATCATCGGCAATGTCACCGAAGCGATGATTGCGGTCGAAGGCGAGGCCTTGCGCTCGGTCACCTGGGTCAAGATCAACGAGATCGAGGAAGGCGACTGGGCGATCGGCGGGCAGATGCTTGGCTCGGCGGATATTCAGGCCATGGCGGCGGAAACGGTCGACTGACCTGACAATCCCCCAGGCGAGGCGCAGCTTGCCTGACCTGGGGGATTGAAGCCTTTCTGCTATCCTGCCGCCCGCAGTGCCGGCATGACCTCTTTTGCAAACAGTCCCGCCGCCTCGCCCCAGCTGGCGGGATAAAAGCCCGGCC
This sequence comes from Alphaproteobacteria bacterium, assembly GCA_964202645.1. Taxonomy (GTDB): domain Bacteria; phylum Pseudomonadota; class Alphaproteobacteria; order Sphingomonadales; family Sphingomonadaceae; genus Novosphingobium. The sequence goes on from CAXNKI010000252.1 coordinate 1,728, forward strand.
CGACCGCGACAAAGCGCTCCAGCCCCATGGCTTTCAGCTCCAGCAAGCGCCGGGTACAGTGGTCGGGCGAACCGACAATCGCGAACTCGCGGACGAATTCGGGCGAGAGCCCGCCGCCGACAATGCGGTCCTGCGCATTGTGGACCCCGTGCTTGGTCATGTCGTAGCCGCTTTTGATCGCGTCGAGATTGTCACTCATCGCCTGGCCTGAAGGGCCGACCTTGGTGCCGGAAATCACCTGGAAGCGCGCCAGCGGCGGGGCCATGTGCATCGCGACTTCCATCGCGGTATCTTCGTCGGGGTGGCACACCACGACCAGTTGCGCGCCATAAGAGACTTTGCGCTCGCCTTGCGCAGCACGGGCGAGGTCCAGCGCCCAGGCCATGCGTTCGCGTTCAGCGCCGACGCTGAAGGTGACGCGCTCGGCGATGCGCGCGCCCATTTCGATCACTTTCGGACCTGTCGCGGCAACATCGAGCGGCACTTTGGGCAGGTCTTTCGGCAGCCAGCGCAGCGCGACGCTGGTCGGCCTGTCGCCCAATGAAAGCTCATGCAGCGAAGGCGCATCGCCCGAAGAGCCGAATTCCTCGAACGGAATTTCGCCGCCAGAGAGCAGCACCTGCAAATGTTTCAGCGCGGTCTCGAACTGCCTGAGGCCCACCGGCGCATGGCCAAGATAGGCCAGCGCCGAATCCCCGCGCCCGATGCCCAGCACCGCGCGCCCGCCGGAAACCGCCTGCACTGTCGCCGCTGCGCCGGCAGTCACCGCGACATTGCGGGTGAACGGATTGGTCACCCCGGTGGAAAATTTGAGCCGCGAGGTCGCCGAAGCCCAGACGCCCATCTGCACCCACGGATCGGCGGAGAGGTTCTGCGAGCACATGAACATCTGCCCGTCCCAGCCTTCGGCCTCGATGCTGCGGGCAAGTTCTGGCGAAGCGCCCGTGTTCGATCCGCCCGCGCGCCAAATTTCCAGCATGATTCTCTCCCGGCCTTATCTGGCCCGGGCCTATCCTGCGCCAATAGCGCTGAAAATCAATAGTCCCGATCGAGCTGACGCAGCAGTTCGGCGATAGCAGCCGGATCGCTGGAAAAGGCGAGGTGGTTGCAGCGCACCGCCACGGCGCGGTCGCGCTCGTGCGGCCAGCCGGCGGCGGCGCGCGGCGCGATCACACCGTCTTTCGGGCTCCACAGAGCGATTGTCGGCACTGGCGGCTTGGCTGAAAAGTCGACCTCGATCGGCGGGGCATCGACCGCGTGGCCGGTGATCAGGTGATAGGCGCGCCAGGCGTTATTGGCGTGGGGATCGCCGGAAAAAGGTGTGCCCAGCGTGATCACCTTGCGCACATGTTCGGGCTGGCGGCGGGCGATTTCCCGCGCGAACAGGCCGCCGAGGCTCCAGCCGACCAGCGAAACCGGCTCGCATTCGCGGCCCGCCAGTGCCCGTACCCGCGCCAGCAGGAAAGCGAAGTTTTCCGGCGTCGGGCCAAGGTTGAAACCGAGTCCCCATTCGTGGACGCTGTGGCCGGCATCCTCAAGGGCACCATACATCCGCCGCATGCGCAGCGGATGGGCGCCAAAGCCGGGCAGCAGCATCACCGGTTGCGGCTGCTTTGCGCGATGCGCGGGCAAATCGCCTGAATTGCGCCGGCCGACAACGCCCAGTTCGCCCAGCAGCAGCCTGAGCGACGGGCCGCTGACCCCGTCGGGGGCGGGCTTGCGCGCGAGTGCGCTGCGGCGCGTCAGTTCGGCGCGCGCGTCCATCGCGCGCTGGCCCGCCTCGCGCCAGAGCGCTTCGCCCGCAGTGAGTGCGGCTTCTCGGAAGTTTTCGATTCGCATCAGCCGAAAATCATAACACCTGAAAAACTACGCAAGCTGAACTGCCTGATAGGGATGCCCCAGCCGCTCGCTGCCCATGATGGTCGTGCGGTGCATCATCCGCCCGCTTTCCGCGTCATA
>CAXNKI010000253.1:0-3684 GCA_964202645.1 Alphaproteobacteria bacterium
GGCGTGACTGCGGCATGGGAAAAGCGGCCATAGGCAGCAGTGGTCAGCTCGAGCAGCCGCTCGCTCGTCAGGCTGCCGGCAACAAAAGGCGCCATGATCCTTGCGGCGAGCTCGGCATAGGGCAGGCCCGCCATTGCGGCGATCTCGGCCTCGCTGAAGCGCGGCCATTCGCGCGGCACATAAAGCCCGCCATCGTTGGCGAGGCCAGCAAGTGTTGCTCCGGCGAAATCGAGCGCGGGCGCAGCGCCGCGTGTGGAGATGTATTCCATGAGGCGCGCGGTTAGCCTTGCGGCGGCATTCCGGCAAGCCGCTTGCGCACTGCCAGCGCGTAGATCACCAAAGCCACACCCGCGAACAGGAACCACTGCACGGCATAAGCGAAGTGATTGTTGGGCAGGCTGGATGGATCAGGCACCCTGTTTGCCTCAAGCCCGGTCAGCGGCGGCGAGGCGACAAGGCGCGGGCCCGGCGCGATAACCCCACTGACTTTTCCGCCGCTCCAGTCGACTATCCGGGGGTCCCGCGACCAGCCCAGCACGACGCGCGCCACGCCGCCTGCGGCCAACTGACATTCGGCTATCTGCGAGAGGCCCGATTCGTCCGAAGCATTCTGCCCGGCCATGGTGCTGATCTGGGTAACCCGGGCGCAATCCAGCGTAGCACGGCGATAGAGTGCGCGGTCGGCCTCGGCAGCGTCCTTCGGCCAAGCGGCCTCGGCAGACATGCCTTGCGCCCCGGCATAACGCGACAGCAGCGCTTCTTTCTCGTGCATCCGGTCGATCTGCCAAAAGCCGAGACGCAGCATGATGCCGATCGCCAGCGCCACTACCAGCGTGGAAAAAATGGGGAGACGGCGAATCATTTCTTAAATTGCCCTTCCCCTGCCTGCCGCTGATATTCAGCAGCCAGCAGCGCAGCCTTGCCCGCGCGCAGGCCCCAGATAACGGCCAACGTCGTCAGCGGCAGCCATAGCACTGCGTGGACCCAGAACGGCGGATGCCAGGCCAGCTCAAGCCAGATGGCAAGCCCGGTGATCAGTCCGCCGACCAGGAAAGTCAGGAAGGCCGCCGGGCCATCGCCAACATTGAAGCTGGAATAGTCGAGCCCGCAGGCCGGACAGGCCGGCGCAAATTTGGTCAATCCGGCAAACAGCCCTTTCGCGCCGCAACGCGGGCATAAAGCGAAAAGGGCAGCCGGAACGAGTCCCGGCTGCCCTCCGATTTGCTTTTTCGGTTCGGTCATCAGTGAACCGGCGCGCCCCAGTTGCCCCAGACATAGACTGCGACAAACAGGAACAGCCAGACCACATCGACGAAGTGCCAATACCAGGCCGCTGCTTCGAAGCCGAAGTGCTGGCGCGGCGTGAAGTGCCCCAGATATGTGCGGCGCAGGCAGACAATCAGGAAGATCGTGCCGATGATGACATGGAACCCGTGGAAGCCGGTCGCCATATAAAAGACCGACCCGTAAGTGTTGGTGCCGAAGGGGAACGGCGCAACCGAATACTCAAAGGCCTGGATCGCCGTGAACAGCACGCCAAGCCCGATGGTTGCCCAAAGCCCCTTTTTCAGACCGTCACGGTCGCCGTGGATCAGCGAATGGTGCGCCCAAGTGACCGTGGTGCCCGAGCACAGCAGGATCAGCGTGTTGAGCAACGGCAGATCGAACGCGTTAAGCACGGACTCGACCGACTTCGGCGGCCACTCGCCACCGATTGACTTCGCAATTTCCGAGGGAAACAACGCGAAATCGAAGAAAGCCCAGAACCAGCCGACGAAGAACATCACTTCAGAGGCAATGAACAGAATCATGCCATAGCGCAGATGGAGTTGCACAACCGGCGTGTGATCGCCGGCATGAGCCTCCTTGATGATATTACCGAACCAGGAATAAAAAGTCAGCAGCAGGCCAAATGCGCCAAGCAGCAAAACATACTTGCCTGCAGGAACGTCGTGCATGGCCATCACGCCGCCAGTGGTCGTGGCCAGCGCCGTCATCGCGCCCGTCAGGGGCCAGATATCTGGCGGAAGAATATGATAATCGTGGTTCTTGGTTCCGGCCATGATCGCGGGTCCCTGCTTCTCGATTCTGCGCGGCAAAGCGCCGCTGGTTGAAACTGTTGAGCGCCCCTTAACCGCCTGATCCGGCGCGGTCCAGTGGCTTGGCGGCACCATCCGCAATCGGGTGAAAAGTATAGCTAAGAGTGATCTGTTCGATGTCGTTTGCGTCTGGATCGTCCATGATTTTCGGATCGACGTAATAGATCACCGGCATGCGCACTTCCTGACCCGGCTGCAAGGTCTGCTCACTGAAGCAGAAGCACTGCACTTTGTCGAAGTACCGCCCCGCCTGTGCAGGCGAGACATTGAAACTTGCAATGCCGGTAATCGGCTTGTCCGAGAGATTCTTCGCCAGGTAAATCGCCATTTTCCTGCCGCCGAGCTGAACGGTGTCAGTCGTGCGTTCGGGATGAAAGCGCCAAGGCAACGTCCGATCGACATTGGCATCGAAGCGGATCGACATGGTCTTGGCCGAAACCGGAACCGCCGCCGCTTCTGCCTCGCTGACGCGCTGAGTGGTTCCGCCGAAACCCGTGACCTGGCAGAACAAGCGGTATAGCGGCACAGAAGCATAGCCCAGACCGAGCATGCCGAGTGCAAAAGCCAACGCCATAAGGCCAACGCGGCGGTTACGATTGTCTACGCCCGGATTGGCGAGGCTAGGTGACATAGTGCTCATCGCTCAGGTCATCTTGGCAATCGAGATCGCATAGACCAACGCGACAAACGCGGCGAGCACGAGCGCCATGGCGATGCTGCGGCTGCGCTGGATGCGCTTGCGCTGGGAATCGGCGTCAGGAGTTTCCGTCATGCAACTATCCCTGCACCAGCAACCAGCGATCCGCAACCAGCGCCGCGAAAATCACGAAAAGATAGACGATCGAATATTTGAACAGCTGACGCTCTTCAAGCATCGGATCGTCTGCCGCGCTGCGCTGGCGAATACCGACCCGCACGGAAAGCAAGACAAACAGCGCCGAAAGCACCAGCGCAGTGATGCCATAAAGCGCGCCCGTCCCGCCAATCCACCATGGCGCGGCACTGAGGGGCAACAGCAGCAAGGCATAGGCCAGAATCTGGCGCCTGGTGGACTTTTCGCCGGCCACCACCGGCATCATCGGAATGCCGACTTTGGCGTAATCCGACTGCACGAACAGCGCGAGCGCCCAGAAATGCGGCGGAGTCCACATGAAAATAATGGCAAACAGCAGGATCGGCATCGCGGTGATATCGCCGGTCGCTGCGACCCATCCGATCAGCGGCGGAAACGCCCCTGCACCGCCGCCGATGACAATGTTCTGCGGCGTGCGCGGCTTCAGCCAGATGGTATAAACCACCGCGTAGTAGAGGATCGACACTGCCAGGATCGCCGCCGTAAGATAGCCGATCGCGAGGCCCATCAGAACGACTGAAAGCAACGAAAGGAACACGCCGAAATCGCGCGCCGCAATCGGATCCATGCGTCCAGCCGGGATCGGCCGCGCGGCAGTGCGCTTCATGCCCGCGTCAAGGTCGGCTTCCCACCACATGTTGAGCGCCGCCGCGCCGCCCGCGCCAAGCGCAATGCAAAGGATCGCGGTGAATCCGAGCACCGGATTGATCGAGACGGGCGCTGCGAGCAATC
>CAXNKI010000254.1:0-3674 GCA_964202645.1 Alphaproteobacteria bacterium
GCCGCGCTCGGCGCGCGTTGGCTCGCCCCGGCGAGTAGCGAGAGCGCCGACGCCGCATGGTTGGCGAATCGGCTGGCGCAGGGCGTTGCCGAAGGCCGCGCCGAACTTGGCGACGGTGAGACGCTTTGGCTTGAATGCAATGCCGCCGAATTGAACGGCGTGAGCTTTACCAAGGGCTGTTATGTCGGGCAGGAAAACACTGCACGGATGAACTGGCGGCAGAAAGTGAACCGGCGGCTGATCGTCGTGCCGCTGGACCGCTCTAGGCCGGACCGGCAACGCGCCGCCTATCCCGATTTGGGCCTGGCAATCGATCATTTGCGTGTCGAAGACATTGCGCCGGACCTTGCGCCCGGCTGGCTTCAGCCTGCCTGAGGCGGCTGGGGCATTCCCGCCCGGATCGCGAAATCCTTTAGCAGCTGTTTGGCGGTGTCACGCGCCGAGGTCTTGGGCAGTCCGAGCGAAGCCGCCAGTGGCTTGCCCATCAGCGAATCGCCCAGCGCCATCAACACCAGCGTCTGAGTGATCTCACGCATGTTGACCGGGCCGGCCTCGTGCATTTCATCGACCAGATCATGAATTGCATCGACAATCGGATCGAGCGCATCCTTGTTGCCCGAAACCAGCATCCAGCTGGCGAGCATCCCGCCGCCTTCGCGCCCGAAGGCATCGAATGTCATGTCGACAACCTCGCGCGGGCTGCCAGCGCCGCTGCGGCTGGCGGCGACTGCCTTGGCGATCGAGGCGCAAATCGTGCTCGCCAGGTGCCGCGCCAGCGCCTTCTGCAAGCCTTCGGCCGAACCGAAATGGTGGAGCAAATTGGCATGGGTGCGGCCCACCCGAGCCGCGACTGCTTTCAGGGTGACCGACTGCGGTCCGGATTCGATCAGCAGCGCGCGCGCCGCTGTCAGCGCCATGCTGCGGCTTTCATCCTGCGAAAGGCGCTTTCTAATTGACATTACTGTTAGCTATACTACTTTCCCCGAGATGCAAGCCGTAGCTCCATCTGACGCGCCCATAGGTGCCCCGCGCGATGCTGGCAAGACGGGCGGCGATACCGGGATTGTTGTGCGTGACATGCGTTTCCTGCGCGGCGACGCGCCCCGGCGCTGGTGGATGAACGGTGATCCGGTCGCGACCGCTTGGTTCACAGCGCTTTCCGGCACATTCCCGCGCGGCGAGGCTTTCTTCATCGAGGCGGTTAAAGCCAACCGTGAGGGCGCCCCGCCCCACCTCGCGGCCCAGATCCGCGAATTCATCATCCAGGAAGTCAACCACAGCCGCGAGCATCTCGCGCTCAACCGGCTGGCCAGCGCGCATGGCTATGACATGGCGCGAATCGACCGCCGGGTGGAAGAAGTGATGGCGCTGCTCAAAGGCCGCCCGCAGATCCTTGACCTCGCCTCAACGATGGCTCTCGAACACTACACTGCGATGATGGCGCACGAATTTCTCGCCAATCCCGGACACTTCGCCGGGTCTGATCCCGAAGTGGCGGCGCTGTGGCGTTGGCATGCGATCGAGGAAATCGAACACAAGGCCGTCGCCTATGACACCTGGCTGCATGCGACCCGCGACTGGAGCCGGTGGAAGCGCTGGAAGGTCAAGACACTGATCATGGCGCTGGTCACCAAAAATTTCATCGCCCACCGCGTCGCCGATACGCTCGACTTGCTCGCGCAGGATGGGTTGACGGGCGCGCGGATCAAATGGCAGCTGTTCGCTTTCCTGTTATGGAAACCAGGCGTGCTGCGCCGCATCTTCCCGGCCTGGCTGGCCTATTTCCTGCCGGGATTCCACCCGTGGAACACCGACGACAGCGGGTTGATTGCCGCAGCGGAGCGGGAGCTGGAGACGGCGCGCAGAGATTAGGCCGCGCGCATCAGCTTTCCACCGTCCTGATTACAACTGCCGTCCGCATCGCGCACGAAACCAATCGCCAGAGCAGCCTGACCGCGGCCCTTGCTGAACCGGTGCGATTGCTCGCCAGTGCGGCGAAATCCCGCCTTTTCCAGCACGCGGCCCGAGGCCGGATTGTCAGCGAAATGGTACGCATGGATGCACCGGTGCCCAAGCGCATCGGCAAGCCGCAGCACCGCGCGCGCGGACTCGCTTGCAAAGCCCTGGTTCCAATGATTCCGGCCAATCCAGTAGCCCAGCTCGACCTCGTCCGCCTTGCGGGACAGGCCCACACAGCCTATCGTCTGCGCGCCACTTGGCCCCGGCAAAGTGATCAGGAAATGCGGCAGCAACCGCTCCTGCTCGCGCCGGGCAAAGTCCATCGCGTCTTCAACCGTATAGGGCCAGGGAGCCATGGCCAGATTGCGCACGACGCGCTCATCGGCGATTGCCGAAAACAGGTCGGTCCAGTCCTCCGGCCAACTCGGCCTCAGGAACAGTCTTTCGCTGCGAATGAACATATAAATCTCCCACTCGTTCGCCCCGCAGTGGCGCCGCGAATAGGCCCACCGAGTGACAATTGCATGACCCATGCGACCGACCGCGCGCGCATTGCGCCGCCCGGCTCGACTGGTTCTGAGGGAGAGACAAAAAGAGGGAGATGGGCGGGGCCATCTCCCTCTTTTGGCCGGTCCATTTGCGGACCGGCGGGGCCATCCCATCAGGATGACCCTTTATCGGTCATCCGCTATTCGGCAGCAGCCATCATGTCTACCGAGACATATTTGCGGCCAAGCTTGCCCAAGTGAAAGCGCACTTTGCCTGCGGCGAGCGCAAACAGGGTGTGATCCTTGCCAAGGCCGACATTGACGCCGGGATAGACCCGCGTGCCGCGCTGGCGGATGATGATATTGCCGCCGATCACTTCCTGACCGCCGAACTTCTTCACGCCAAGGCGGCGACCTGCTGAATCGCGCCCGTTGCGCGAAGAGCCGCCTGCTTTCTTATGTGCCATCTCAACTGACTCCGAATCTTATTCGCTGGCGGCGGCTTCAGCCGCTTCAGCCTTGGGGGCAGCGGCCTTCTTGGCGGCAGCCTTCTTTTCCTCGCCACCAACCGACAGGATGCGCAAGAGCGTCATCTGCTGGCGATGGCCATTCTTGCGGCGATAATTGTGGCGACGGCGCTTTTTGAAAACGATCACCTTTTCGCTCTTGGCCTGAGCGATGATTTCCGCAGAAACCACCACGCCAGCGGCATCTGCCACCGCGCCATCGGCACCGGCCAGCAGGACATCGCCCAGCACGACCTTGTCGCCGGCTTCACCAGCCAGCTTTTCAACCGCGATCTTGTCTCCGGCGGCAACCCGGTATTGCTTGCCGCCAGTGCGCACAACTGCGAACATGATGATCTTACCCGTTCAAATTTAAACTACGCCGAAGCGACACGCCAAACCCCGCCGCTCGGCGGGGCTGGAAAGAGTGGTGCCACTAGTCGAAGGGCATTTGGCTGTCAACCGGGCGGGATGCCTATGGTCATGCCCTTTCGGCATGCTATGGTCAACGCATGATGCGCCTTAGTCTTGTTCCCCTGATCGCCGCTGGGCTGATGCCGCTTGCCGCATGTGCCAGCGATACGGCAAACTATCCCTCGCTGGCCCGCCGCGATGTCGAACGTGCCCCCGCTGCGCCCAGTCCTGCGCCGGTCAGCGAAGCGGCAGCCGATCCCGCGTTGCTGGCAAGGTTGCCGGGTTTGGTCGCCTCCGCCCAAGCCGC
>CAXNKI010000255.1:0-3674 GCA_964202645.1 Alphaproteobacteria bacterium
TGGACCTGCGACCTGACCCACGGCTACATCTCGATCAATGCGGATTACAGGAGTTGAACGACGCTCTGACGCGCCAGGTCCACGCCCTGATGCGCGAGGCCGCGGACAAGGCGATCCTGCCGCGCTGGCAAACCCTCGCCGCGCATGAAGTGCAGGAAAAGGCGGCGGACGATGCGGTCACCATTGCCGACACCGAAGCAGAGGAAATCCTGTCCGAGGGCCTCGCAAAGTTGCTGCCCGATGCGGCCATCGTCGGCGAAGAAGCGGCCCATGCAGACCCTGCCCTGCTCGGCAAGCTGGGCGATGCGCTGTGCTGGATCGTCGATCCACTCGACGGGACCAACAATTTTGCGCGCGGCAAGCCGCCCTTCGGCGTATTGGTTGCGCTGAGCGAAGGCGGCGAGACGGTGGCGGGCTGGATCTACGATCCGCTGTCAGGCCGCTTCTGCCATGCAGCGCGTGGCAAGGGCGCATTTATCGGCGAGGAACGCATCACTGCACGCATCAGCGGAGCCACGCCGCCGATAGCTGCGATCAGCCTGGTATTCGCCAATCCGGCCCGTCGCGAGGCTTTGCTCACCCATATCGCGCCGCATTACAGTCTGGTCGACATTCCCCGCTGCGCCGCCGAGCAATGGCCGCGCCTGGCACTGGGGATCAACGACATTTCGGTGTTCGAGCGCACCCACGCCTGGGACCATGCCGCCGGCGTGCTGTTCCTGAACGAAGCCGGCGGCATGGCCGCGCGGCCCGACGGTTCGCCCTACCGGGTCGACGAGCCGGAACGCACCGGCCTGCTGGGCGCAGCGAGCCCCGGGTTGTGGGAGCAGCTGGCCGTCAGGATGGCGGGTATTTAGAGCTCGCCCTCAAGCCAGCCTTTGAGCTGGCTCTTGGGCGCGGCGCCCAGCTTCTGCGCGACCGGCTTGCCGCCCTTGAACAGCACCATCAGCGGGATCGATTGCACGCCCATCTGCGCGGCGATGTCGGTGTTTTCGGTGATATCGACCTTGGCAATGGTCACCTTGCCAGCCAGTTCCTCGCTGATTTCCTCCAGCGCAGGCGCGATCATCTTGCAGGGGCCGCACCAGTCGGCCCAGAAATCGACCAGCACCGGCAGATCGGACTGGAGCACATCGGCTGCAAAGCTGGCATCGGTCACGGTCTTGGTCGCCATTGGGAAATCTCCTGTTCTGTGACACATCTATCTAGGTTCGCGCGCCGCGAAGGCAATGGCAAAGCGGGGTGCAAAGCGCGAAAGCTTTACTGCGCGCCCTGCAAGAGCTGCTTGACCTCATCCAGAATCGCGGCGGGAATCGCGATCAATTGCGGCGTTTGCGTATAGAGCAGCGCCGCTTCGACGCGCCGTCCGGGGAAAGTCGCCTCAAGCGCGGCGGCATAGGCTCCCATCTGGCGCAGCACCGCGCGGGGAACCTCTTCAATCGAGGTGGGCGGGCGGCGGGCGGACTTGAAATCGATCAGACGGATGCGCGTGGGTTCGATCAACAGCCGGTCGATCGTGCCAGTGACCATCGCCGTGCCGACCAGAGCGGCAATCGGCGCTTCAGCCAGCGCTTCCGGCCCGAACAGCTCGGCCCATTCAGGCTCGGCGAGCACGGCAAGCGCACGCGCGGCGATTTCCGCGCGGCTGGCTGGATCTAACTCGCCCGCATTGCGCGCCAGCCATTTTTCCGCCGCTGCCGCGCGGGTGCCTTCGCCCAGTTCAGGCAGGCGTTCGAGCAAGCGGTGGATCAGCACCCCGCGCCGGGCCGCCATGGCGCCGCTGCCTGGGGCATGGGGCGGATCGCTCCCCGCATCTTCGCCCAGCGCGGACGGCGCGAGCGGGCGATAGGGGCGCGGCTCGGCAGCCGGCGCCACATCGAGCCACAATGGCCGCGCGGGCTCGCTTGCCGCAGGCTCCGATGCCGGCGCAACCAGCTGCGCTTCAGGCCAGTCCCCCCATGTCAGCTGCCCACCCCAGATCGGCCCGCTCTCGCGCCATTCCAGCGCACCGAACAGGCTCTGCAGAGCGGCATACCAGCTGCCCGTCGCCGGCTCCTTCTCGCGGGCCCCCAGCGCCCCGCCGACGAACAACGCTTCCTCGGCGCGGGTCATCGCAACATAGAGCAGCCGCCAGTGTTCCTGATCTGCCTCGCGGGCAATCACTTCGGCAGCTTCGGCGATGCGGCCCGCATGGTCTGCCTTGCGCAAGCCCGGGATCGGGAGGCTGCGCTCGGTGTTAGCCGGATCAGCCAGCACCACCATTTCGCCGCGCCCGGATCTGGACGGATCGGCAGTTGCATCGGCGAGGATCACGATCGGCGCCTGCAGACCTTTGGCGCCGTGCACCGTCATCACCCGCACCTGCCCCCGGGCATTGTCCGCCTCGCGTTTCAGTTCGCCCTCACTGGCATCAAACCAGGCGATAAAACCCGTCAGGCTGGGCACTGCCGACATTGACCAGGCGTGCGCCGCGTTGAGCAATTCGTCGATCGGATCGTTCGCCTCGCGCCCCAGCCGCGCGACCAGCCGCCGCCGGGCCTGCCAGGGGCCGACCAGCAGCCAGTGGAGCAGGGCCTGCGGCGGGCCGAAATCGGCCTTGGCGAGCAGCGCGCCGAGCTGCTGCATCGCCTCTGCCACATCGGGATGCGACAGGCGGCGGAGATGGTCCCACAACCGCGCCTTGCGCTCACGGTAGCCATGCTCCAGCAATTGCTCCTGGCTCCAGCCAATCAGAGGCGAGACCAGCAGCGCGGCAAGGTTGAGATCGTCGAGTGGCTGCGCGGCGAAGCGCAGCGCCGCCAACAGATCCTGCACTGCCAGCGGCGCGCCGAGCCGCAGCCGGTCAACTCCGGCAACGGGCACCCCGTGGGCATGCAGCCGCGCGACCACCAGACTGGCAAGATCACCGCGCTTGCGCAGCAGCACCATGATGTCGCCCGCCCCAGCGCGGCGCGGCTGGCCGGGGGCTGCATCCTTGAACAGCGGGAAGCCCTCGTCGAGCCAGGCGCGAACCTGCCGAGCAATCCTGTCCGCCAGCAACCGCTCGGGCCGTGACAGCCAGCCTTGCGGGGCGCCCTCTTCACCAGCTTCGTCAGGGGCCGCATCGTCCGGATCGCCCTCTTCTTCGCCGCCATCGACCACTTGCCCGACCGGCCGCCAAAGTGTCACAAGCCCGGGCCGCTCCGCGCCCTGATGGCGCTCGGCCGGCTTGTCGAGCCCGAAGCGATCATGGCCGATCTCGCCGAGCGCGCTGTCGACGAAATCAAGCACTGGCTGACCAGTTCGGAACGAGCGGTCGAGCCCGAGATCGAGCAATTTCTGCGCCTGGAAGTTCGCACGAATGTCCTCGGCGATTTGCACGCCCGCGTCCATCTTGCCGCGCACCCGCTCCGAAGCCTTGCGAAAATTTTCCGGGCTGGTGCCCTGGAATCGGAAGATCGCCTGCTTGTAGTCGCCAACGACAAACAGCGTGCGCATCGCCGCGTCGCGTTGGCCGAGCCCGGCGAAATAGTCCTGCGTCAGCGCGTCGATGATCCGCCACTGCGCGGCATTGGTATCCTGTGCCTCATCGACGAGGACATGATCGAACTGACGGTCGAGCTTGTAGCCGATCCACTGGGCCACTTGCGCACCGGTGAGCAGCTCGGCGGCGCTGCGGATCTGGTCGTCGAAAT
>CAXNKI010000256.1:0-3670 GCA_964202645.1 Alphaproteobacteria bacterium
CATTGCAGATCTCCTCTGCTGGCAAGATAGGGCAGCGGGCCCGGCGGTTCAAATACAAAAGGGCCGCCAGGTTGCCCCGGCGGCCCTTTGCAATTCCGCGCTCGCGAATCAGCCGACGATTTCTTCTGGCTTGAAGAAGAAGGCGATCTCGATCGCGGCGTTCTCTTCGGAATCCGAACCATGGACCGAATTGGCCTCGATCGATTCGGCGAGCTCCTTGCGGATCGTGCCGGGTTCCGCGTTTTCCGGGTTGGTCGCGCCCATGATGTCGCGGTTGCGCTGCACGGCGTCTTCGCCTTCGAGCACCTGGACCACGACCGGGCCGGAGATCATGAAGCTGACCAGATCATTGAAGAAAGGGCGCTCGCGGTGGACGCCGTAGAAGCCCTCTGCCTGATCCTTGCTCATCTGGATGCGCTTGGAGGCGACGACACGCAGGCCGGCTTCTTCCAGCATCCTGGTGACAGCGCCGGTCAGGTTGCGGCGGGTGGCATCGGGCTTGATGATCGAGAAAGTGCGGGTAACCGCCATGATAGTGTCCTTGAGATGGATTGTCTGAATGGAAGTGGCGCGCCCCTAGCCGGGATCATGCTGCGCTGCAAGATCAGCCGTCAGGGCCCTTCGACCCACTTGCCGCCCTGCTGCTTCCAGAACTTGCGCTCCACTCCATCGCGGGAGCCCAGCATCCGCCAGCAATCGCGCGCGCCTTGCAGGGTGGCCTCGTCAAACAGATAGAAGGTCCTCGCAAACGCGCCCTCACGCCACTGGCCATCGGCAATGGCGAGGAACTGCGCACCGTTTACTGGCTCGGTTGTGGCCGAGAGCAGGATTGGTTGGCGCTCCGCATGTTTGTCACCCGCCATGCCGTGGGCGAGGAAAGTCTCGGGCAACCGGCTCCACAGCGCATCGCCGATTCGCGCCAGCTGCGCTTCGTCACCGGAAACCACCAGCATCCGCTCCCCCGCATTCATTGCCGCCCGAGCGATCAGCGGCAGCGCCGCCTCGGCGGGGTCGCGGCTCAACTGGTAGAAATCAACGCGCAAGTGTTCAGACCTCGCAATTGTCCCGCATATAGCGGTCGATCAGCCGCACGCCATAGCCAGTCGCGCCCTTGTCCCAAGTCGCGCCGGGCTTGTCGGCCCAGACCATGCCGGCGATGTCGAGATGCGCCCAGGGCGTACCCTTGGCGATGAAGCGCTGGATGAACTGTGCGGCAGTGATCGAGCCTGCGTATTTGCTGCCCATGTTCTTCATGTCGGCAATCGCGCTGTCGATCATCTTGTCATAGGTTTGCCCCATCGGCAGACGCCACAACGGTTCGCCGCAGGCCGTGCCGGCCGCCTGTATCTTCGCGGCAAGGCCATCATCGTTCGAGAATATCCCGGCATATTCGTTGCCCAGTGTGGCAATGATCGCGCCGGTCAGCGTGGCGAGATCAACCACGGCGCTGGGGGCATATTCCTTCTGCGTCCAGGTCAGCGCGTCGCAAAGCACCAGCCGGCCCTCGGCATCGGTGTTGATCACTTCGACAGTCTGGCCCGACATGGTCTTGACCACATCGCCGGGCCGCTGCGCGTGGCCATCGGGCATGTTTTCCACCAGCCCGCAAATACCGACGACATTGGCCCGCGCCTTGCGAAGGGCAATGGCCAGCATCGCGCCCGCAACTGCGCCCGCGCCGCCCATATCCCACTTCATGTCTTCCATGCCGGCCGGCGGCTTGAGCGAAATACCACCGGTATCGAAAGTCACTCCCTTGCCAACGAAGGCCATCGGCTTTCCGCCCGGCATTCCGCCGTTCCAGACGATCGCCAGCAGACGCGGCGGGCGGGGAGAACCCTGTGCCACGCCGAGCAGAGCGCCCATGCCCAGAGTGCGCATTTCGTCCTCGCCCAGCACCCGCAAGGTGAGCCCGGTACCTGCCATGCGCGCCTCGCATGCCGCGACGAAGCTCTCGGGATAGATCACATTGCCCGGTTCGGTGACCAGCTTGCGGGTGAACTCCACGCCCTCGGCCAGCGCGGCCTCGCCTGCCCATGCGGCAGCAGCGCCGTCCGGAGCATTCACCATCTGGACC
This sequence comes from Alphaproteobacteria bacterium, assembly GCA_964202645.1. Lineage (GTDB taxonomy): Bacteria > Pseudomonadota > Alphaproteobacteria > Sphingomonadales > Sphingomonadaceae > Novosphingobium. The sequence goes on from CAXNKI010000256.1 coordinate 2,078, forward strand.
TGGGCCAGAGTCGGCTTCTGGTCATCGGGCAGCTTGGTGCGATAGGCATCATGCCGCCAGCAGCGCAGCCGCAGAGCCAGCAGCAAGGTGGCGACTTCCGGAGCGGACAGAGCCGCGCCGGAGAGATCGATCGTCATCGCGGTTTCGCCCGAGACAAGATACTTCGCCGCCAGCGCCGCGCCGGCCTTTTCCAGAGCGCCCATGCGGCCATTGCCATTCGCCTCGCCGATCCCGGCAATCGCGACGCGCACGAGTTGGCCCTCGCGCGCCACGAAGCCTTCGTGGATCTGCCCCGCCTTGCCGGCAAAGCGCGCGGCTTTGGCGCCTTCGGCCAGCACCGGCTCGATTCCCGCCGGCATGGCATCACCAGCGGCAAGCCGGACGATGAACCTGGATGCCGGACTGGCAGTCGCGGCGAGAAATTCTATGCGCATCAATATCTCCGGCATTTTGGCCCAGCACTTTGCCCGGCCAATATCCAAGCCTCACGCTTGTGGACACCTGACCAGATGCCCCCGACCTGTGCCCGGAGCGGATTGCAGTTAAGCGCGGGCAGTGCGATAGGCAAGTGATGCTCCCGGGGCCACGACCAATCCGCCTGTACCGGCGCCTGTTCCAGACGCCGGGTCTGCGACCTTTTGTCGCGGGCCTCGCGCTGGCGTTCACCGTGCTGGTTTCGCTGGCAGGGACCGCTCGGGCCCAATCCGCCGAAACAGCCCTCGAAGCTCCTCCGGCGCAGGCAGCAACAAACGGCAAGCCGGTCGATTTCGAGGCTGACGCGCTCTCCTATTCCGATGATGACGACAGCGTCACTGCCAGCGGCAACGTCGTGCTGCGCCGTGAGGGCCGTTCGGTGCGCGCCGATAAAGTCACCTGGAGCCGCAAGACCGGCAAGATCCTCGCCACAGGCAATATCCGCATGCTCGATGCCGACGGCAACCAGCTGTTCACCGAGAGCCTCGAGCTCAACGACGAGTTCGAGACCGGCGCGATGCAGGACATGTTGCTGGCGCTGCGCGAGGGCGGGCGGCTGGCGGCCCGGTCCGGATCGCGCGGGACGGACGGCAACGTGGTGCTTGACCATGCGGCCTATTCGGCCTGCGATGTCGAAGACGAACAAGGCTGCGCAAAGCGGCCAAGCTGGCGCGTGACCGCCAGCACGGTGATTTATGAGCCCGACACCAAGACAGTGCGCTTTCGCGGCGCGCGGCTGGAACTGTTCGGCCTGCGCCTGCTGCCGCTGCCCGGTCTCTCGCTGGCGACCGATGGCCGGGCGATTTCCGGGCTGCTGATCCCCAATTTCCGTCTCACTCCGTCTAACGGGATGGAAATCAGCGAAACCTGGTATCAACGTCTCTCGTCCAACCGCGACATCGCGGTCACTGGTTATGTCTACACCAAGGCCGCACCGATGCTGTCCGCGCAATACCGCGCGTTGACCGAAAAAGGCGCTTACCAGATCACCGGCTATGGCACGCGTTCGGACGTCATTCCCGTCGCCGGACTGCCCACCACCGCCCAGCGCGAATTTCGCGGCTATGTCTTCGCCAACGGCCGCTTCCAGCTCTCGCCGGAGTGGAGCGTAACCGCTTC
>CAXNKI010000257.1:0-3667 GCA_964202645.1 Alphaproteobacteria bacterium
GCGTGGAGCGAGACATTTGTCACTTCCGCACCCATTTCAACCAGCGCCACGCCCAAGTCGCGTTCTTCGGCCGACAGGCAGGCATAGCCCGCTGCCACCGGCGAGGCGACCACGGCCTCGACATTGAGGTGCGCGTTCTGCACCGCCTCGGTTATGTTGCGGATCGGCGCGCCGTCGGCGAGCATGACGTGGATATCCACCCCCAGACGTTCGGCATGGAGCCCTTTGGGGTCGGCGACGCCATTGGCGCCATCCAGAGTGTAGTGCGCCGGATGGGCATGCAGAACCGTGCGCCCGTCGGGCCGCACGACATCGCGCGCTGCGAACAGCAATTGGTCGACATCGTCCGCCTCGATCCGCCGGCCGCCGATATCGACCTCGACCTGGGCAATCTGGCTGGCGAGCCCTGCCCCCGAACAAGCGATCCACACGCTGGAAACGCTGGTCTGCGCCATTTTCTCTGCGCGTTCGACCGCATCGCGGACGGCATAGGTCGCTGCTGCCATATCAGTCACGTAGCCGCGCCGGATGCCTTGCGCCGCGCGGTGGCCCGATCCCAGCACGATCATCTCGCCAGTATCCGACAGCCCGGCGATCATCGCCGAAATGCGGAACGAGCCGACGTTGACCGCGCCGAAGACGCGGGTGATCCGGGGCGGCGGCATCAGCGGTTGTCCTCTGATTTGGCAATGGCAGGGCGCTTGGCGGTTTCGGTGGATTTGGGCTTCGGTTCGGGCTTCGGTGTAGTCTTCGGCCCGGACGCAGCCGCAGTCTCGCCAGCCGGCTTGAGGTCGGCGGTACGCCCGGGAATGCGCATATAAACCCGCCCCGGCGAGCGCATGTCGAAAGCGGCAACTTTGCCACCAATCAACCGGTTGATGCCATCGAGCCGGGCGAAAGAGACCAGCGCGTCGGCGGCCGGGCGATGGCCTTCAGGCAGCGCGAGCACTTGTCCTGTGCGGAAAGTCAGGTTCCAGCGGCGGTTGCCGACCCATTCGGCCTCGCGGATTTGGGGCTTCAGCGCCGGCGCGGCCTCGGTCAGTGCGGCGAGCACCGCGACCTGTCGGTCAGCGCCGGGGCCTGACAGCATCAGCTTGCCGCGCGCGCGCGCCGGCGAGATCGTCTCGAGCTTGTGCCCGGTGGCATCGATCAGCACAAGTCGGTCAGCCTGGCGCAGCACCGCGTGCGGCCTCCGCTCGACGATATCGATCACCAGCGTATCGGGCAGTTGGCGCGAGACTCGCGCATCCTGCACCCATGAAAGTTCCAGCAGGTCGGCCCGCAAGGCGGCGACGTCGACCAGCGGCATCGCCTGATCTCGGCTTGCCAGCGCGCGCTCATAGACCTTGAGCTCGTTCAAGCGCTTGACCCCACGCACTTCGACCCGGCGAACCTCGAAACCGCTGCTCGCGGCAATCGCGGCGAATTGCTTCAGCGCCAAAGCCGGCACCCCCGCTGCGCGCGCAGCGAGCAAAGCGACCAGCAATGCCGCGCCAAGAAATCCGATCATCAGTCCCCGGTAAAGCTGCGTCTCGCTGAACGGCAGGCGCGCCAGCAATTGGCCGATCAGCGATCCGGTACGCGCTTTGGCCGAGCGCACTTTCGCTGCCTTGGCGCGGGCGCTGGCGGTCTGGCGGGCGCTGCCGCCGCCCTTGCGGTTGATCGTCCGGGCGCTCATGCGCTGGTCCCTTCATTGCGCCGAGCCCAGGCCTCTGCGACAATCGCTTCGACCAGATCCTCATAGCTCAGCCCCATGTGCTTTGCCTGTTCGGGCACCAGGCTGAGCGGGGTCATGCCGGGCTGGGTGTTGATCTCGAGCAGGAAAAGGCCTTCCACCCCGCGCTCGTCGTCCCAGCGGAAGTCGCTGCGCGTCGCGCCGCGGCAGCCGAGCAGTTTGTGGGCGCTCAGCGCAATCGCCTTGCAGGCCTCGGTGATCTCGTCAGGGATTTGTGCGGGGCAGATGTGTTCGGTCATGCCGTCAGTGTATTTCGCGTCGAAATCATAGAAGCCCGACTTTGGCCTCAGCTCAGTGACCAGCAGCGCCTTGGGGCCATCAGGGCCGGCCATCACCGCCGTGGTCAATTCGAGCCCGCGAATGAACGGCTCGGCGAGCAACTGGTCAAAGAGCTGCCACGGCCCTTTAACCTCGGGGCTGACCGGATTGCCATAATTGCCTTCAGCGGTGACGATGGCAACGCCCACGGAAGAGCCCTCGTTGACCGGCTTGAGCACATAGGGCCGCGTCAGCGGATCGGCTTTGTAAATCTCGGCGCTGGCAACAACCCGCCCGCCCGGCATCGGAATGCCATGCGGCACCAGCGCCTGCTTGGTCAGTTCCTTGTCGATGGCGATCACTGAGGTGGCGAGGCCTGAATGGGTGTAAGTCAGCCCCATCAGGTCCATCATCCCCTGCACCGTGCCATCCTCGCCGGGGCAGCCATGCAGCGCATTGAACACGACATCTGGCTTGGCTTCGGACAGGCGCAGCGCGACATCGCGGTCCATGTCGATCCGCGTGACCGTGTGCCCGCGCGCTTCCAGTGCTTTGGCAACGCCTTCGCCGGACATCAGGCTTACGGGCCGCTCTGAGGACCAGCCGCCCATGAGGACTGCGACATGGAGTTTGGGAAGGCTCATTTCAGGCCCACCCGTTGTTTGTCTGGCGCTCCGGCAAGAATGCCGACGCGCTGAATCTCCCATTCGAGCTCAACGCCGCTCTGTGCCTTCACGCGCTTTCTCACCTCTTCGCCCAGTGCCTCGATATCGCCGCTGGTGGCAGCGCCGGTGTTGATCAGAAAATTGGTGTGCTTTTCGCTGACTTGTGCCCCGCCCATGGTCAGCCCACGGCAGCCCGCCGCATCGACCAGTTGCCATGCCTTTTCGCCTGGCGGATTCTTGAATGTCGAACCGCCGGTCTTGCTGCGCAGCGGCTGGCTGGCCTCGCGGCTGGCGGAAATCCGGTCCATTTCGGCCTGGATTGCTGTGGGCTCACCCGGCCGCCCTTGAAAGCGTGCCGCAACGACAATCGCGCCTTCGGGCAGGTTCGAATGGCGATAGGTATAATGAAGGTCGGCAACCGGCAGCGTCACCAGTTCACCCGAGCGCATCACCACGTCGCAATCGACAAGCATGTCCTTCACTTCGCTGCCATAAGCCCCGCCGTTCATCCGCACGAAGCCACCGACCGTTCCGGGGATCGAGCGCAGGAATTCGAGCCCGGCGATGCCATGATCGCGCGCGGTGCTGGAAACGAGAATGCCCGAGGCCCCGCCGCCGCAATTGAGCACATAGTCGATTCCGAACGCGCCCTTGCCGACAGTATCGACCCAGGAAAAAGCCTTGCCGAGCCGCACGACCACGCCGGGCACCCCGCCATCGCGCACGATTAGGTTCGAGCCGAGACCCAGTGCCATTACCGGCATTGCAGGATCAAGCTCGCGCAGGAATTGTTGCAGGTCAGCTAGGTCCTTGGGCTCGAAGAGCCATTCCGCGGCGCCGCCGCTCTTGAACCAGACTAACGGGGCGAGCGGGGCTTGGGGGGTGAGTTTGCCTGAAACGCGCGGAGGCAGGGTGTCGGCCATCATGCCCCCCGCCTTTGCGCAATCGCAGCAGCCAGCCCGGCAGCCCACTTGGTAATGTCGCCCGCGCCAAGGCAGACGACCATGTC
>CAXNKI010000258.1:0-3660 GCA_964202645.1 Alphaproteobacteria bacterium
CCCCGCCAAACTCTTGAATTACTTAGTGGTTGTAGGCACGCTCGCCGTGTTCGGTGATATCGAGCCCTTCGCGTTCAGCTTCTTCGCTGGGACGCAGGCCAAAGATCTTGTCGATGGCGAAGAACAGCACCGCCGAGACAGTACCCGACCACACCAGAGTGATCAGCACGGCCTTGATCTGGGTCATCACCTGGGCGCCCATGTCATAGGCACCAACGCCGGCAGGGAACTGGGTGTAATCGAAGTAACCCTGTCCGCCCAGCGAGGGGTCAGCGACGATGCCGCCGATGCAGTGGACCCCGAAGACGTCCAGCGTGTCGTCGTACTTCAGCTTGTTCTTCACATAAGAGACGAACAGGTAGCAGATCGGCGAAACGAGGAGGCCGAGGTAGATCGAGGTCATCGGCGTGGCGAAGCCGGATGCCGGGGTGATCGCGACCAGGCCAGCGACGGCACCGGTTGCAACGCCCAGCATAGAGGGCTTCTTGTGGTGGATCTGCTCGACCACGGCCCAGGAGAGCGCAGCAGCGGCAGTGGCGACGAAGGTGTTGATGAAGGCCACAGCGGTAACGCCATTGGCTTCGAGGTTGGAGCCGGCGTTGAAGCCGAACCAGCCCACCCACAGCAGCGAGGCGCCGATCATGGTCATGGTCAGCGAGTGCGGCGGGGTTGCTTCCTTGCCGAAGCCAAGGCGCTTGCCGATCATCAGGCAGCCAACGAGGCCCGCAATACCGGCGTTGATGTGAACCACGGTGCCGCCGGCGAAGTCGAGTGCTCCCATGCCCCACAGATAGCCCATGTCGGTCGGCGTATCAGGCAGGAAGTCGGGTCCGGCCCAGTACCAAACCATGTGGGCGATCGGGAAATAGGCGAAAGTCAGCCATAGCACCATGAACAGCATCAGCGGCCAGAACTTCACGCGCTCCGCAAATGCGCCGACGATCAGCGCCGGCGTGATGCAGGCGAAGGTCATCTGGAACACCACGAAGACAAATTCGGGCAAATAGACATTGTTCGAGAAGGTCGCGGCGTAAGTGCCTGAAGTGACCCCGGCAAGGAACGCCTTGTCGAGCCCGCCAATGAAGGCAGGAGCGATGGAGTTGGCCGATGTGAAGGCAAGGCTATAGCCCCAGCCGACCCAGACCAGTGCCGCGATCGAAACGATCATGAACACCTGCATCAGCACGCTGAGCATGTTCTTCGAACGGACCAAGCCGCCATAGAACAGCGCGAGGGCCGGAATGCTCATCATCAGCACGAGCACCGACGACATCAGCATCCAGGAGGTGTCGCCCTTGTCGACCATGCCGGCCATCTGTTCGACGGTCGGCGCCTTGATCATGGTTGTGGCCGCAGCAGCGGCTTCGGTGGCCTCGGGGGCCGGCGCGGCAGCAGCGACGCTTGCCGCCGCTTCCTGCGCGAAAGCGGCAGTGGCGCCAATGAGCGAAGTGCCCAATGCGCCGACGCCGCAAAGAACTTTGCGGATCATTGTGATTCCCTCCTGTTGCCGGGAAAACGGCATGGACGCGCCACTCACAGCGCGGTGTCCCCGGCTTCGCCGGTGCGGATGCGGGTGGCCGAGGCTAGATCGATAACGAAGATCTTGCCGTCGCCGATGGCTTCGGTGCTAGCGGTCTGCTGGATGGTCTCGACCACTTGCGGCGCAAGCGCGTCGCTGGCAGCGATCTCGATCTTCACTTTGGGCAGCATATTGGTCGAATATTCCGCGCCGCGGTAGATTTCGGTCTGACCCTTCTGCCGTCCGAAGCCTTTAACTTCCGAGACAGTCATGCCCGCGACACCGATTGCGCTAAGCGCTTCACGGACCTCGTCGAGCTTGAAGGGTTTGATGATGGCGATGATAAACTTCATGCCTTGGCCCCTGCTGAACACCGGCCCATTGCCGGCTCAGTGACATAAGCAAGGAGTATGCCATTTTCTTAACTGACTGTTTTTAGGGCTTTAGGTAATCTGCAAGCCGAGTAATGCTGCGACGCAGCGCCCGATTCGCAGGCATGTGCCTGTTTTTCAGGCAATGCTTAGGCGGGCAAAGATCGGCAGATGATCGGACGCACGTGCCGCGAGCGCGGAGTGGTGAACGCTGGCCTCCAGGCAGGACCACTGCCGGGAAGCAACAATCCGGTCGAGCGCTGCAACCGGTTGGCGGGTCGGGAAGGAATTGCCCGGCGTGATCAGCTGCCAGCCCGGGCCGATCTCGCGCATGGCGCCGCGCTGATGCGACCACTGGTTGAAATCGCCCATCAGCACGGCGGGTTGCGCCTCCCCATCTGCGATCCCGTTTTCATCGAGGTGGTCGAACACCGCGCGCAGCTGGCGGCGTCGACGCAGCCCGGAAAGATCGAGATGCGCACCGACCACACGGAAATGCTGACCGGCAAGGCGCAAATCGGCGCAGACCGCGCCGCGCGGCTCCAGCATGGGCAAGCGGACAGGTTCGGCCAGCAGAACTTCGATGTTGCGCCGCACCAGCAAGGCGTTGCCATGCCAACCGATCGAATCCGGCCGCGATTGCAGCGGCACCGCGCGCCATGGGGTGTGATCGTCGATCATCTGCCGCGGCAGAACCGAGGCGCGATCCCCGAAGCGCCGGTCGGCCTCCTGCAGCGCAATCACATCGGCATTGATCTCGCGCAGCACCGCCAGGATGCGCTCGGGATCGCGCCGCCGATCGAGCCCAACCGCCTTGTGGATGTTGTAGCTGGCGAAAGTCAGGTTCACGCGCGGCTCGCTGTCCGGTTCAATCCTGCTTCCCGGCGATGTAGCGATCAGTGGGCCGCGCGGGCAGGCCGTCGATGCTGCGGTCCCTTGCGCCGTATTTGGCCGCCCATGCGTCCGGGTCCTGCCCGGTGTGATACTTCACCAGCGTCTGCCGCTCGGATTTCAGCTCCATCAGCGGCACGGCCCAACCACAGCTGGTCTGAACGCTCTCCACCGCAATGTCGAAAATCTGGCGGGTGCCTGGAAGCAAAGCGAAATGCGCAGCAAGTTCACCCCACTGGGGATCGGCGGGCAGCACCGGGCAGCCCTGGCCATAAATGCGCAGGATCAGGGCGGGCTGCGCGAAATTGCACATCATGATCGTAATCCGGCCATCAGCGATGAGGTGAGCATTCGTCTCGTTGCCCGAACCGCCGAGGTCGAGGTAGGCGACGCGCGTTGGCGAAATCACGCGGAACGTATCGGCCATGCCCTTGGGGCTGAGGTTGATCCGGCCATCCACCGCAGCAGTGGCAACAAAGTACACGGCTTGCCGGGCGATCATCGCCGCGTGGTCGCTGGTGAGGTGCTGGGTAAATTCGGCCATGGCATCAGATTAGGCCGGGAGTGGCCGCGCGTGAACCCCTCACCGCTCCTTCGTAGCCGAGAACACCAGCTCCGGGTTCTTCTCCTGCTGATAGGTCACGTCCCAGCTGGAGCGGGCCATGAATACCGGATCGCCGTCGCGATCGCGCGCCAGATTGCTCTTGTTGAAATCGGTAAAGCCCTTCAGCGCCGCTTCGCCACCCCGAAGCCAGCGGGCAGTGTCGAACGGCGAAGGCTCGAGCACGGCCTCCACCTTGTATTCCGCCTCCAACCTCGAAATCAGCACTTCGAGCTGGAGTTGACCGACCACGCCGACGATCCACTGCGCGCCGATCT
>CAXNKI010000259.1:0-3653 GCA_964202645.1 Alphaproteobacteria bacterium
CGATCCGCAAGGGCGAGTTGACTGACATGCGCCCCTCGGGCGGCGGAAAGACCCGCATCACCTTCTCCGCCCCCAGTCGCGGCCTGATCGGCTATCACGGCGAATTCCTGTCCGATACGCGCGGCACCGGCATCATGAACCGGCTTTACGAAAAGTATGCTCCGCACAAAGGCAAGATCGAAGGCCGCAAGAACGGCGTGCTGATCTCCAACGGCGCGGGCGAGGCAAACGCCTATGCCCTGGGCCCATTGGAAGAGCGCGGCATCCTGTTCGTCGGCGTCGGCACGCCGCTGTATGAAGGCATGATCATCGGCGAAAACGCAAAGCCGGATGACCTCGAGGTCAACCCGATGAAGTCGAAGCAGCTGACCAACTTCCGCGTCTCGGGCAAGGACGACGCCATCCGCCTCACCCCGCCCAAGGTGATGACGCTGGAACAGGCCATCGCCTATATCGACGACGACGAAATGGTCGAAGTCACGCCGAAGTCCATCCGCCTGCGCAAGGCGCTGCTCGATCCGAACGACCGCAAGAAGGCCGGGCGGAAGAAAGAGGCGGCGTAAGCTACCCCTCCACCACGCCTTCGGCGCGGTCCCCTTCCCCATTTATACCTTCGACAAGCTCAGGGAAAAACGGGAAGGATCGTTGAACTCAAAGTCCCTCTCCATTTTCACGCAGTGCAAATGGGGAGGTGGCAGTCGTGCGAGCGGCTGACGGTGGGGCTCCGGCGCAAGCCGCGCTCGAAAGCGCCGTCGATGAATTATGCTGCCCGCCCCATTTCGCCACCAACAGAGACCGCATGGCGCGCAACGCAAGCAAGGCATAGCGCCGGCCCTATCTCTCTCTTATAGACCCCATTCCTGTCAGAATCGCGCCCTTGACCACCAGCCTCTGACAGGAAATTTTCCCCAACGCTGCAAAGTGTCACCTTTCTCCCGATTACGCATTATATTACAATGCATTACCCCACCGGACACCAGCGTGACACACTGTCACCATTGTCACCCCGCAACGCCATCTTATTCACCAAACTCCGATCTAACATTAACCAAACCTGCAAGGGACAGCCAAAATCCGTTCAGCCAATCACGCCTAAACCTGAATTCAAGGCAGCGAATCGGGCTGGTAATCACGCCTCGCCACACCGCCGCCGCAGGAGTTCAGACCATGACCACGCGCATCCGCAAGTTCGCATTCGCATCCGCCCTCGCCGCCATGACGCTGGGCTCGGTTTCGCCCGCCATGGCCCAGGGCGGCTATTATGGTGGCGGCTATCGCAACCATGACCGGGGCGGCGACACGGCCGGTGCGGCCATCGTAGGCGGGATTGTCGGCATTGCCATCGGCGCGCTAATTGCCGGCGGCGGCAACCGCGACCGTTACCGCGATCGCGGCTGGGAATATCGCAATGGCTATTACTGGGACCGCCAGGGCCACCGCTATGACCGCAACGGCCGCCGCCACGACGATGATCGCTACAACAACGGCGGGGGCCACTATCGCGGCTCGGACGGTTACGGCAACGACGGCTATCGCGGCGATGAAGGCTACTATGGCCGCCGCGGCTGGCGCGATGGCTATCGCGGCAACTGATCGGGGCTCCCTGCCCCGCTGACTAGGCGCATGGCCTCTGCTTTCGGGCGGGCCATGCGCTTTGGCGTTGGCGAGTCAGAGGGGCGGCGGAACACAGTTAACGCCCGGTTCAGTCGCGCTGTGGCTGTCTGGGGCATCGACAGGCGAGTCGCGCCAGATGGCGGCTCGGCGCAATTGGGAGGCACAGGACATGCTTTCATACCTGACTAGATTCGCGACCGTTATCCTGCTGCCCGTGGTGGCGCTGGCGGCGGCAATTCCGGCAGAAGCGCGCGATGGCTATCGCGACCGGCATGGCGATGGCGACGATGCCGCGATTGCCATTGGCGCTGGCGTGGTTGGCCTGGCGCTGGGCGCCGCGCTCGCCTCAAACGGCCGCGACCGCGACTATTACTACGACGACGGCTATTACTACAGCGGCGACCGCTACTATCCCCGGCGCGGCCATTATGCCCGGCCCTATCCGCGCTATTATGCGCACCCGGCCTATGGCTATCCGCGCGGCGGCTATGGCTGGCGCGGCGACGGCCGGCGGCACGATGGCTGGCGCGCGCGCAACTGGCGCTATTGAGCGTCCCCCTCGCCAAGCCCGCGCCCGGGCGCTAAGGCTCCCGTGGCATGCAGACTTCAGACCTCAGAATTGCGCTGTTCAGCGGCAACTACAACTATGTCCGTGATGGCGCGAACCAGGCGCTAAACCGGCTGGCGGGCTATCTGCTGCGCGAAGGCGCGGCGGTGCGGGTCTATTCGCCGACAGTCGACGAGCCGGCGTTTGCGGCAACCGGCGATCTGGTTTCGCTGCCCTCGATCGCCTTTCCCGGACGCGGCGATTATCGTTTTCCGTTGGGCCTGCCGGCGCGCGTCCGCCGCGATCTGGCGGAGTTTGCGCCCAACATCGTCCAGGTCTCCTCGCCCGATGTTTCGGGCCACCGTGCGGTGAGTTGGGCGCGCAGCCGTGGCCTGCCAGTGCTCGCCTCGGTCCACACGCGTTTCGAGACCTATTTTCGCTATTACAACATGTCCTGGCTGGAGCCCGCCGTCGAAGCCCTTCTGCGGCGCTTCTATCGCCGCTGTGATGCCCTGGTCGCGCCGTCCGAGAGCATGGCGCAAGTGCTGCGCGAGCGCCGGATGAACTACGATGTCGGCATCTGGTCGCGCGGCGTCGATCGCGAACTGTTCAATCCCGGACGGCGCGACATGGCCTGGCGGCGCGCAGCTGGTATCGGCGACGATGAAGTTGTCGTCGGCTTCCTCAGCCGGCTGGTGATGGAAAAAGGGCTCGACGTGTTTTCCGACGCAATCGACGAACTCGTCCGCCACGACGTGCGCCACCGCGTGCTGATCATCGGCGAAGGCCCGGCGCGCGGCTGGCTGGAAAACCGGCTGCCGGGCGCGGTGTTTACCGGCCATCTTGCCGGCGATGCGCTGGCGGCGGCCGTGGCGGGGATGGACGTGTTGCTGTTCCCTTCCGTCACCGAGACTTTCGGCAATGTCACGCTCGAGGCGATGGCCTGCGGCGTGCCGGTGGTGGCGGCAGCGGCAACCGGCAGCGAGAGTCTGGTCGATGACCGGGTAACCGGCCGTCTGATCCGCCCCGGCGCAGTGCACCAATTCGCCGAAGCGGTACGCGGCTATATTGCCGATCCGCAGTTGCGCGAGCGGCACGGCGCAGCCGGCGAGGCGCGCAGCCACGAATTCTCATGGGATCGTATCAACCAGACAGTTGCCGACACCCAGATCCGCCTGATCCGCCAGAAAGCGGCGCGAGGCCGGAATTAGCGCGGGATTCCCTGTGCCCCAACCCTGCGGGCATACCACCACTGCGCCAGGATCAGCACGACGATCACAATCGGCATCACGGTGTTGGCAGTTGTGTCGAGCGATGCCGGCGGCTTTTCGAGCATCTGCCCGGCAAAGCTGGCAATCGCTCCGATCAGCGAGACTGCAAAGGCCGCAACCGCATGGCGCGAGCGCGCCAGCAACATCAGCGAGCCGAGCACCGAAGTCCAAACGCCGACCGGCCACAGCACCTGAACCCAAAGCGGGAAACCATCGATCCA
>CAXNKI010000260.1:0-3644 GCA_964202645.1 Alphaproteobacteria bacterium
CTCGCCGGGCCGCTGATCGAACTGGCGCCTGACTTTGCCCGCGCGCTGGTGCCTGGTGGCAGCCTGCTGCTGGCGGGCCTGCTGGAGACGCAGGAGGCGCAAGTGCGCGCAGCCTGCCGCCGCGCGGGGCTTCGCCTTGCCGCGCGGCAGGTGAATGGTGACTGGTCGATCCTGTGGCTCAGGAAGCGCGCTGCTGCGGGTGTACGCGCGAGCCGGCCGGGGCGCTTGCCGGAGTGGTCGGTGAAGTGGTGATTTAATCGAGGGACTTATCCTGCCTTCTGCGCAAACCAGATCACATGCCGCGCGCCCTTGCCGTTTGATCTCGCCCGGACGCTGACTTCATCGACTCCAAAGCCCGCCGTGCGCAGCTCTTTGGTGAAGGCTGGATCCGGGGCCGCCGACCACACAGCCAGCACGCCGCCCGGCGCCAGCGCCGCCATGGCCAGCTGCAGCCCGCGCCGCGTATAAAGCCGGTTGTTGACCCGGCGGATCAGGCCATCCGGGCCATTGTCGACATCGAGCAGAATCGCGTCATAGGCAGCCGCTGCGCCCGCAATCATCTCGGCGACATCTTCGAGCACCAGCGTCACGCGCGGATCATCAAGACAACCGGCGGTGACATCCACCATTGGCCCGCGCGCCCATTCGATGATCTGCGGCACCAGTTCGGCCACCGTGACGCTGGCATCCTTGCCCAGCACAGCGAGCGCGGCGCGCAAGGTGAAGCCCATGCCGTAGCCGCCGATCAGCAGCTGCGGCGGCTGGCGCTTGCCGCTGCGTTCGCCCAGCCGCGCAATCGTCATTGCCGCGAGTGCCTCCTCCGAGCCACTCATCCGGGTGTTCATCAGCTCATTGCGGTCAAGCGCGATGATGAAATCGCGGCCATGCCGGTAGAGCCGCAGTTCTTCCCCGTCGGGCACGGCGGCGCTGGCAATATGTTCGCGCGGGATCATTGGCAAAGTTCCATGATCGCCCCGCTAGCACAGAGCCTCGCGAACGCCATTGGGTTTTGCCCCGACAGCTGTTAAGGGCGCGCGCATGCTGACAATCAATGGTATCACCGTGCGCCTCGGCGGCCGCACCATCCTCGACCGCGCCAGCGCTTCGGTGCCCACCGGCGCGCGCGTCGGGCTGATCGGCCGCAATGGCGCGGGCAAGTCGACCTTGATGAAAGTGATGATCGGCCAGCTCGAGCCTGACGAGGGCGCCATCGAGATGCCCCGGCGCACGCGGCTGGGCTATATCGCCCAGGAAGCCCCCACCGGCACGTCAACCCCGTTCGAGACGGTGCTCGCCGCCGACACCGAGCGCGCCGCGCTGCTCGAGGAGTCGGAGCACTGCGTTGATCCCGACCGGCTCGGCGATGTCCACGAGCGGCTGATCGCAATCGACGCCTACAGCGCACCGGCCCGCGCCGCGCGCATTCTCATCGGGCTCGGCTTCGACGAGGCGATGCAAGCCGAGCCGCTCGACAGTTTTTCAGGTGGCTGGAAAATGCGCGTCGCGCTCGCCTCGCTGCTGTTTTCACAGCCCGACCTGTTGCTACTCGACGAGCCTTCGAACCACCTCGACCTCGAAGCGGAGCTGTGGCTGGAGAATTTCCTGCGGAGCTATCCCGGCACGCTGATCGTCATCAGCCACGAGCGCGACTTGCTCAACAACGTGGTCGACACCATCCTGCATCTGCAGGGCGGCAAGATAACGCTCTACCCCGGCGCATACGACAGCTTCGAGCGCCAGCGCGCCGAACGCGCCGCGCAGCTTGCCTCTGCGAAGGCCGCGCAGGACGCGCAGCGCGCGCGGCTCCAGGATTACGTGGCGCGCAACAGCGCCCGCGCATCTACCGCCAAGCAGGCACAGTCACGCGCCAAGATGCTGGCCAAGATGCAGCCCGTCCTCGCGATGCTGGAGGATCCCTCGCTCAGCTTTGATTTCCCCAGCCCTGGCGAACTGCGCCCCCCGCTGATCACGCTCGACCATGCCTCAGTCGGCTATGCTGCGGACAAGCCTGTGCTCAAGCGGCTTAACCTGCGCATCGATCCAGACGACCGTATTGGGCTGCTGGGCCGCAACGGCAATGGCAAGACCACGCTGGCGCGGCTGCTGGCCGGCCAGCTTGAGCCGATGGACGGATCCATGCGCAGCGCGGGCAAACTCAACATCGGCTATTTTACCCAGTATCAGGTCGAAGAACTGGCTGGCGCGGATACCCCGCTGGTGCTGATGACCCGCGCGATGGACGGAAAATCGCCGCAAGCGATCCGCGCCCAGCTCGGCCGCTTCGGCTTTTCGGGCAACAAGGCGACTACGCAGATCGCGAAACTCTCAGGCGGCGAGCGCGCGCGGCTGGCGCTGGCGCTGGTGACACGCGACGCGCCGCACCTGTTGATCCTCGACGAGCCGACAAACCACCTCGACGTCGATGCCCGCGAGGCACTGGTGCAGGCGCTTAACGACTATGAGGGTGCTGTCATTCTGATCAGCCACGACCGCCACATGGTCGAGCTGACCGCCGACCGGCTGGTGCTGGTCGATGGCGGGACCGCAAGCGAATATGCCGGATCCATGGAGGACTACATCGACTTCGTGCTCGGCCGCAATCAGCCCAAGGTCGCAGCGAAAGGCGCGGCCCCCGCCGCCAAGCCTAGCGGCGCCAGCTGGGAAGAAATGCGCGAACTCGGCAAGCAGGTGAAGAAGGCCGAGACCGCAATAGCCAGGTTTCAGAAGCAGATCGCCGAGATCGATGCAACGCTTGCCCATCCGCCTGCCGGAAGCTCGATTGCCGAACTGGCGAAGCGCCGTGCGGGGCTGTGCGGCGAACTGGAGGCACTCGAGGCGCAGTGGCTTACGCTGACCGAGCGGATCGAAGCTTAATCCTGCGCGGCCCCATAGCGCCGCGCCAGCACCGCACAGACCATCAGCTGGATCTGGTGAAAGATCATCACCGGCAGCAAGATTGCGCCAAGCTGGCTGGCCGGAAACAGCACGCCGGCCATCGGCACGCCGGTGGCGAGGCTCTTCTTCGATCCGCAGAACTGCAGCACAATGGCATCCTCGCGCGAAAAGCCGAGCCAGCGGCCCAGCATCCAGGTTAGCCAGAGCACCGCGGCCAGCAGTGCTGATGACAGCGCCACCAGCACTGCCAGATCGGCCCACGAGACCCGGCTCCACAGTCCCTCCACCACGGCTGCACTGAACGAGGCATAGACCACCAGCAGGATCGCGCCGCGATCGACCGTGGTGGTCAGCCGCTTCTGCCGGCCGATCCACGCGCCGAGCCAGGGCCGCGCCAGATGCCCGGCAAGAAACGGCAGCAGCAATTGCCCGGCAATCGCCAGAACTGCCGCGCCCGACAGCCCGCCGCTCTTGCCGGTGATCAGCAGTGCGACCAGCAGCGGAGTGAGGAAAATCCCGGCGAGGTTGGAAAAGGCGGCGCTGCACACCGCGGCGGCGACATTGCCGCGTGCCATCGCGGTGAAGGCAATCGCGCTCTGCACGGTCGAGGGCAGCAGGGTGAGATAGAGCAACCCAAGCGCCAGTGCGGGATCGAGCCCGGGAAGCTGCACCAGCGCCAACCCCAGCAGCGGGAACAGGAGATAGGTCACTGCCCCCGTCGCGCCGTGGAGCCGCCAGTGGCGCGCGCC
>CAXNKI010000261.1:0-3642 GCA_964202645.1 Alphaproteobacteria bacterium
AATGCGGGCCTTCGCTGGAGCCCGACGCATTGCTGCGCTTGCTCGATACGTTGAACCCCGCGCGTGAGGCCGGGCGGATGACGCTGATTAGCCGTTTCGGGCATGACAAGGTTGAAGACGGACTGCCCAAGCTGGTGCGCGCGGTCCAGCGCGAGGGCCATTCGTTGGTCTGGTCGTGCGATCCGATGCATGGCAACGTCATCAAGGCAGCCTCGGGCTTCAAGACCCGCCCCTTCGAGCGCATCCTTGCCGAAGCCAAGGGCTTCTTCGCGGTTCACCGTGCGGAGGGCACCCACGCCGGCGGCATCCACATCGAGATGACCGGGCAGGACGTCACCGAATGCACCGGCGGCGCCGTGGCCATCACCGACGAGGCGCTGGCCGACCGGTACCACACCCACTGCGACCCGCGGCTCAACGCCGCGCAGTCGATCGAGCTTGCTTTCCTCTTGGCAGACATGCTCAATCTGGAAGCAACCGAGCGGGCGAAGAAGGCAGCGTGATTCACGCGTGTTGATTCTCTCGACCGGCATGGGAGAGAGAACATGGATCTGGCGAAATACGGCCCCTGGGCGCTGGTAGTCGGCGGCTCGGAAGGAGTCGGCGCGGAAATGGCGCGGCAGCTTGCCGCCGATGGCTTCAAGCTGGTGCTGACCGCGCGCAAGCTAGAGCCGCTGGAAGGGCTGAAGGCCGAGCTCGAAGCAGGCGGCGGCGAAGTGCGGATCGTCTCTGCCGATCTCAAGCAGCGCGATGTCCTCTCGCAAGTGCGCAAGGCGACGGATGACATCGAAGTTGGCCTGCTGGCATTCATTGCCGGCGCCAACGACACGCGTGGCCAATTTGTCGATCTGCCAGCCGAGGTCACTGACGGAGTGATCGCGATCAATGTCCACGGCCACGCCGATTTTTCCCGCCATTATGGCCAGATGATGTGCGCGCGCGGCCGCGGGGGGATAATCCTCACTGGCTCGACCGGGGGCTATCTCGGCTCGCCGACGCTGGCGACCTATTGCGCGGTCAAGGCCTTCGCGCGCGTCTTTGCCGAGGCCTTGTGGGCCGAATGCAAGCCGATGGGGGTCGATGTGCTCCACCTCAACATCGGCTTCACCGCGACGCCTGCCATGGCGCGGCTGGGGATGCCGATCGAGTTCGCTGAAAAGTGCGACGTAGTGGCGCGCCAGGGGCTGGAACGTATCGCCGACGGCCCGGTGTGGATTGTCGATACCCCTGGCAATGTCGAGCGCGCACGGCTGATTTCTGAGTTTGACGATCGTGGCGGATTGGTACTCGCCCATGCGATCAAGCCGCGCGATCAGACCGCCGATGATGCAATGAAACAGCGGGAGCTGGCTGGCAATGACTGACATGTTTGCTCTCAAGGGCAAGCTCGCCATCGTCACTGGCGGGGCGAGCGGCATCGGCGCGGGCATTGCAGATGTCCTGGCCGAAGCCGGGGCGAAAGTCGTGATTGCCGATATTGATGCTGCGGGGGCGGGCAGGCAAGCCGATGCGCTTGTCGCGGCGGGGCGCGATGCGGCCTGGGTGCAGGTTGATCTCGCCGATGAAGCATCTGTCGTCGCTGCTTGCGCCGAGGTGATTGCGCAACACGGTACGCCCTGGTTGCTGGTCAACAACGCCGGGCTGCAACACCGCGAGCTTTTGCTCGAAGGCACGGCGAAGTTCTGGGACATGACCCATGCTGTCAATGCGCGCGGGGCTTTCCTGATCTCACGCCAAATTGCTCGTGCCATGGTAGGTGGCGGCAGTGGCGGCCGGATCGTCAACTGCGCGACGACAGGCCTCGCCGGCCAGCTGTGCCATGGCCACGCGGCTTACTTGTCGTCAAAGGGTGCTTTGGCGGCGCTGACCAGCGCCATGGCACTGGAGCTTGCTGAACATGCGATCACGGTCAACACCGTGCTGCCCGGCGGGGTCGGCACGCCTGGTTCAATGGGTGCCGAGGGACCGGCGCCGACCGGCCCCGGCATCCGCCGTCCGCTGCTCGGGTTTTGTGAGCCGCGCGATATCGCCAGCGCGGTGCTCTATTTCGCCACGCCAGCAGCGCGTTATGTCACCAACCAGACGCTTGCCGTGGATGCCGGCTTCTCGATTTGCTGAGCAAGCTTAGCTTTTTGGCTTGCGCATTGCGCGCGCGCTTGCTTTGGACACGGCATGCGCTGTTTGCTGCCAGCCCTGTCCTCGCATTTCGCGCTCGCGCTGCTGGCGATGTCCGGCACGGCGCACGCCCAGCGCGCAAGTGAGAATGCGGTTGCCAGCGCCGACGATGCTTTCGGCTCGACGGTCGGCATGGAGACGACTGGCATCTACACCGAATTCGACACACGCGGGTTCAGCCCGGGCAAGGCGGGCAATGTCCGGTTGGACGGGATATACATCGACCTGGTCAATGTCCTGGCCGGGCGGGTGCGGGCGGGCACGGCAGTGCGCGTCGGGTTCTCCGCCGAGGAATATCCATTCCATGCGCCGACTGGAATCGTCGATCACAAGTCCCGCCCGTTTCCTGAAGAACTAGGGTTCAGCCCGGCGTTCAACAGCACCGGCTTTGGTGGATACATCGCGGAAAGCGATTTTCGCCTGCCGGTGATCGCCGAGCACCTCAGCCTGACCGGCGGCACTGCCAATGCAGTTTCGCGGCAGAGCGATGGATCGGGCAACCGTGCCTATGGCTTAACCTTTCGCCCAATCATCCGGTTCGATGGCATCGAAATTGCGCCTTTCATTACCGGGGGAGGTTTCCGCGATATGCAAAACCGGCCGCTGCTGGTGGTGAACGGCGAAAGCCTGCCGGCGCTGCCGACCAAACGACAGTACCTCGGCCAAAGCTGGGCCAGGGGCAGCACAAACACCGGGAACATCGGCGTCACGGTCAAGGCAGCGGTGACTGGCGGTCTGTCGCTGCGCGCAGGAATTTTTCGCTCCAGATCGCCGCGCGTGGCCAATTTTACCGAGATCTACTCGCTGATAGATGCCAGCGGGCTGGCCAGCCACCGGCTGATTGCCGATCCGGCACAGGATCTCCACGCTACCAGTGGCGAGGCGCAGATCGCCTTGCGGCTGGTGCGCGGGCGCTGGCAGCATCGCTTCATCGCCGGTTTCAGGGCGCGTGACCGTTATACCGAGACGGGCGGATCGGTCGTGCGGAGCTACCTGCAGCCGGTGCGCTATGGTCAGCCGGACCCTCAGCCTGAAGAGAACTTTTCCTTCGGCCCGGTCAATGGCGGGCGGGTCAAGCAGTCTTCCATCCTGCTGGGTTACACCGGCAAACTGGATGGCGTCGGCACAGTCAATCTCGGGCTGCAAAGGGCCAGATTCCGCGGCAACTCACGCGATGGCCGGACCGGCCTTGTGACCGCCCAGCGCGACGATCCCTGGCTCTACAATGCGACTATCGGCATAGACCTGACGCGGCATCTCTCGCTGTATGTGGGCATCGAGCGCGGCCTGGAAGACAGCGGCACTGCTCCTGAAAACGCGATAAACCGCAACGAGCAACTGCCCGCAACCCGATCAACGCAATATGAAGGCGGAATGCGCTGGAAGTTCGATGGCGGGCAATTGGTGGTAAATGCCTTCCAGATTGAAAAGCCCTATTTCTCCTTCGATTCTACAGGTCTGTTCACC
>CAXNKI010000262.1:0-3612 GCA_964202645.1 Alphaproteobacteria bacterium
CGGGACCGAGGCTTCAGAGATTGACTGGGTGGTGCCGCACCAGGCCAATGCCCGCATCATTGAAGGCACCGCGCGCAAGCTCGGACTGCCGATGGACCGGGTGATCATGACAGTTGACCGGCATGCAAACACCTCGGCCGCATCAGTGCCGCTGGCGCTCGATGCGGCGATTCGCGATGGCCGGATCAAGCAGGGTGATCTGGTTGTGCTGGAAGCGATGGGCGGCGGTTTCACCTGGGGCGCCAGCCTGCTGCGGATCTAGGCCGAAACGCTGCGGGGCCCAATCCCGATCTCCCATTTTGGGGCGTTCGGCTGCTGTCAGCAAGGCATTGCATTTGCATTGCATTGCCGTATGATTTTGACTGCTCGGAGAGCAGCAGAACGTCGGGGGATTGAACTCATGCGCTCCATAGATACTTTGACGCGGGCCGAAATTGCCGAAGCGATCAATCGCAAGCTCGGGCTTTCGCGTTCCGATTCGCTCGGTATGGTGGAATCCATACTGGGCCATATGAGCAATGCCCTCAGCGACGGACAGAACCTCAAGATCTCCGGTTTCGGCACATTCCTGCTGCGCGACAAGGCACAGCGGATCGGCCGCAATCCGAAGACCGGGGTCGAAGTGCCGATCACGCCGCGCCGGGTGCTGACTTTCCGCGCCAGCCAGATGCTCAAGGACCGCATCGCCGGAAAATGAGCGACGCTGCACCTCCTTTTGCTTTTGCCGACGGCAAGGCGCCTGATGCCTTGCGGACAATTGGCGAAGTTTCGGCAGGTCTGAATATCCGCCAGCATGTGTTGCGCTATTGGGAGGAGCAGTTTCCCATGCTGCGCCCGCTCAAACGTAGCGGCGGCAGGCGCTATTATCGCGCTGAAGACGTTGCGCTGGTTATGACCATCGACAGGCTGGTGCACCGCGAAGGTTTTACTTTGCGCGGCGCGCGGCAGGCAATTGCCGCTGGCGGAGCCAAAGCGCCGCCAGCGCCCGTTGCTGCGGCGGAATCAACGCCAGTCACCAGCCTTGCGCCGCAATTGCGCGGCATCCGCGATCGGTTGGCAGCGGCGCTCGCCGACAGCTAATACCTTAAGCAGTTCTCAGTCCGCCGGATCGGGCCCCAGTGCCGGATCGAGATCGCGAGGGCGAACCAGATGGACCAGGCGCGCGCAATTCGCCTTGGCCTGATCCCAGCGATCGATATCCAGTTCCAGTACGGCGAAAGTCGCGGTGGGGAATTTTTCCTCGACCACATCGCGCAAGGGGCTGGTGCCGTTATCTGGCACCAGATCGAAGATCAGGTCTTCGAGGCCGGGATTGTGGCCGACCATCAGCAGCGAGCCGGGATCGTCCTCCTGCTCGCGCAGCAGGTCGAGCAGGCTGGACGAACTGGCCAGGTAAATTCTGCGATCCCAATTTACGGAATAGGTTTGTCCGATTGCCTGATAGCCAAGCTCGATCGTTTCGGCGCAACGCGCGGCTGGCGAGGAGATGATGCAGTCCCATCGCAGGCCGACATTGCGACCAAAATCGCGGATATGCTCGCCCATGCGCGCCGCCGCGCGCCGGCCGCGCTCGCTTAGCGGGCGATCAAAATCCCGCGCGCGCGGATCGGACCAGCCGGATTTGGCGTGGCGATAGAGTCCCAAGGTTTTCATATGCGGCTGGTCGAGATCGGCGCCTTGCTTGCAGTCACACGAGAAACACCGGCAGCGACGCGATGTAAAGCCTCCTCCAGCGTCAGCCGCAAGATTGGCGTGCCGCGCGGGAAGGCCGAGAGCAACCGTGAGGGGAAGGCGGCGGATAGGACCACGAAATGCCCCCGGTCGCCGCTGCCCCGGATCAGCCGCCCGAAGGCCTGGGCGAGCCGCGCGCGGACAATCCGGTCGTCGTGGGCCGAGCCGCCGTCTGCGGCTGCCAGCCGGCGCGCCCGGTGGAGGATCGAGGGCTTGGGCCATGGCACTTGTTCCATCACCACAAGGCGCAGCGAATGGCCCGGCACGTCGACCCCGTCTCGCAAGGCATCGGTTCCAAGCAGCGAGGCGTGCGGATCGTCTCGGAAGATATCGACCAGCGTGCCGGTGTCGATCGGATCGACATGCTGGGCATAGAGCGGCAGCCCGCCGCGCGCGAGCCGGTCGGCAATCCGGCCATGCACCGCCCGCAGCCGGCGGATCGCGGTGAACAGCCCAAGCACGCCGCCGTCAGCCGCCTCGATCAGCCGGCCATAAGCGCCAGCGAGCGCCGCCAGATCGCCCTTGGCCACATCAGTGACGATCAGCACTTCGGCCTGGGCGGCATAGTCGAAGGGGCTGTCGAAGGCTGTCAGATGTGGGGCGACAGCGATATGGCCGGCGCCGCTGCGCTGGATTGCGGTATCCCAGTCGTTGTTGCCGTGCCCGGCACCGGTCTTCAGCGTTGCCGATGTAAGCATCACGCCGTGCGCCGGTTCGAGCACGAGCTTGGCAAACGGCTTCATCGGATCGAGCCAGCGACGATGGATGCCGACATCGAATTCGCGCGCATCCGAGCGCTCGAGCGCCAGCCAGTCGATGAAATCGGGGTCCGCCGGTCCGCCCATCCGCGCGAGCAGCGCCTCCCAGGCTGCAAGCAGATCGATCCGCCAGGCGAGCGAATGGCGCGCGCCCTCAATGCGTGAGCGGCCTTGCCCGTCGAGCCAGTCTGGCGGATCGGCAAGCATCGCCTCCAGCTTTATGCCAAGCCTGATCAGCGGGCTGCGCAGCTCGCCGAGGGCGGCCTGCGCGGCTGCCGCACATTCGACAAAAGCGCCATCAAGCTGGGCAGCCTCGGTTTCCAGCCCATAGCCTGCTTCCTGCCCGCCGCTTTCGTCGCGTGCGTGGACAAGGCTGCGCACTGCCGCGAGCAGCTCTTCAAGCGGGCCGGAAGGGCTCTGTTCGCCGAGACGCTGTAGCCAGCCGTCGCCGGGCAAGGCTTCGGCGGCGCGGGCGGCAGCCGCGATGGCCTTGGCGCCCGCCTCGTCATAGCTCGCAACATCAGCAAGGCGGGCGGAGAGCCCGCGCCGGCGGCCTTTCGATCCTTTCTCCGGACCCATCACCCAGCGGCGCAGCTCGATCAGTTCCGCCCCTGTAAGCGCGGCGGCAAAGGTAGCATCGGCGGCCTCGAAAACGTGGTGGCCTTCGTCAAAGATCAGCCGGGTGGGGCGCTGGGCGATATCGCGGCCTCGCGCGGCGTTCACCATGACCAGCGCATGGTTGGCGATCACCAGATCGGCTTGCGCGGAGGCGCGGCTTGAGCGCTCGATGAAGCATTTTCGGTAGTGCGGGCAGCCGGCATAGACACATTCCCCGCGCCGGTCGGTCAGTGCTGCCACCCCGCGTTGGCGGAACAACGTGCCGAGCCATCCCGGCAGGTCGCCGCCGATCATGTCGCCGTCCTGGCTGTAGGCCGCCCAGCGCGCCACCAGCTGCGCGAGAATTGCCGCGCGCCCGCCAAAGCCGCCCTGAAGCGCGTCTTCCAGATTGAGCAGGCAGAGATAATTCTCGCGCCCCTTGCGCACCACCACCGGCCGCGATCCGTCGGCGCGGCGCGGCGGCCATGCGCGTGCGCTTTCGTGGCGCAATTGCCGCTGCAATGCC
>CAXNKI010000263.1:0-3608 GCA_964202645.1 Alphaproteobacteria bacterium
ATCCTGCGGTCGTGATGTTGCTGCGGCAATCTCGTCAAGATCAAGATAGGACGTGTTCGACGCGAGGATGGCCCCCTGACGAACGATCGTGTCCAGCTTTCCGAAGACGTCTTTCTTGACTGACATCTCCTCGAAGACCGCCTCGATCACCAGATCGACATTGGCGAGCGCATCATAGGACAAGGCCGGCGTAATAAGTGCCATGCGTTCTTCCAGCTGGGCGGCAGTCAACCGGCCCCGCTTCACGCTGTTCTCGTAATTGCGGCGGATTACGCCGATGCCGCGATCAAGGGCTTCCTGCGTCATTTCGACCAGAGTTACCGGGATGCCGGCATTGAGGAAGTTCATTGTGATGCCGCCACCCATCGTTCCGGCACCGATGACACCTGCGGAGTTGATCGGCAGCGTCGCCGTGTCGGCGGGAACATCGGGAATCTTGGTCGTCTGGCGCTCGGCAAAGAAGTAATAGCGCTGCGCAGCGCTCTGGGTGCCATCATGCAGTTCCCGGAACAGTTCGCGCTCACGCAACAAGCCTTCGGCGAACGGCAGGTCCGCGGCAGCCTGGATTGCCTTGACGATATTGACCGGCGCATGGAGGCAGCGGAATGCCTTGGCGTTCGCCTTGAGGAAATCCTCGTAAATCTCGGCTTTGCCGCGATAGGGTTCGACCTTGTCCTGACGATCGCGCACGAGTTGCAGTGGCTTGCCTTCTTCGAGGATCACCTGGGCAAAGGAGATAGCATCTTCTCGCAGTTGACCTTCACTAGCCAGGGCACCGATCATGCCCAGTTCGAGCGCCTTGGCCGCGGGCACAGGCTCGCCGCTAGTAATGATGTCGAGCGCTGCCGGGATGCCGACAATGCGCGGCAGGCGCTGCGTGCCGCCTGCGCCGGGCAGCAGGCCAAGCTTGACCTCCGGAAGCCCGACCTTCGCCGAAGGCACCGCAATGCGGTAATGGCAGACAAGCGCCAGTTCATAGCCGCCGCCAAGTGCAGTGCCGTGGATTGCGGCAATCACCGGCTTTGTGCTTTGCTCGATCACGCCGAGCACAGTGCCCAGCACAGGCTCAACCAAAGGCTTGCCGAACTCGGAAATATCCGCTCCGGCGAAGAAGGTGCGCCCGGCGCAGATCAGAACAATGGCCTTGACCGAATCGACTGCTCCGAAGCGGTTGAAACCTTCAGTCAATGCCTGCCGCGTCTTGATGCCAAGCGCGTTGACCGGCGGATTGTCGATCGTGATAACGCCAATGCCATCAACTACTTCAAAGCTACCTACTTCGCTCATCATAATCTCCGAAAAATGCTCAATGTGGCTTGTTCCAGGCCTCAGCGCCCTTTGAACTTTGCCTTTCATTTTTCACGGAACGCCGTTACGCCGCCGATGAAATCCTCACTGCGGCAGGTGCGTTGCTGCAGCAAGCGCTCATTGATCAGCGCAGTTTCAAGGCTGCTGTCGACGGCCTGCCATGCCTGATGCTTGTCAATAGCCATGCCAGCAACATCGAGATGCAGGCATAGAATTTCCCTTACCCCGGAAGTTTGGGCGCAACTTGGTTGACCAGCAGGTCCATCGAATGTTCCCACGGCTCGGGATTGTCGAGATAGTCGTGGCTGTAGATCAGCAGGGTTCCAAACGGCCCGCCCAGATCGTCGAACCAGGCTTTCATCTTCTGCCGCACGGTTTCGGGCGAGCCAACGATCCAGACGTGTTCGGCAAGATATTCGGCATCGACTTTCGACGGGTCCATATCAGGATCGTGGAGCAGTCCCTTGAGTACGCCGAAACGCTCATAGGTCGGCTTGATGTAGGTATTCCAGGCGTGGCCGATGCCGCCATTAACCGCCAGATCACGCGCCTCGGCATCGGTATCGGCGACGATCACGTCGCGCACCACCCGGTGCATCGAGCGGCTGGCCATCCGGCCATTTTCCGCCATCTTTTCAGCATAGGTTTCAAAGTGGCTGCGCAGGAAGGGATTGCCGGCATAGACTGAAGCGGGAATGAAGCCGTGGGTCCCGGCAAAAGCAATCGACGATGAGGGCGAGGACAGCCCGGTCATCGCCATCGGCATCTCGCCGCCCCAGGGCCGGGTATCGCGGAACGGATGGGTGGGGTCGGCTTCGGGATAGCCGACCTTCCAGTATTTGCCCTGCTCCTGAAACGGCTCCCCCTTCCACACCTTGCGCATCATCTCGATTGATTCGAACATCATGTCATGCGCATGGCTCATATCCGTCACCCCGCGCAGTGCGGCATCAGTGGGATAGGCTCCGTTGGCGACGCCGAGCATGTAGCGGCCCTGCAGCACCTGGCTGAGCCATGCGGTCTGGATCGCCAAAGTCGCCGGGTGGTGATAGGGCAGCAGGTGCGCCAGAGGGCCAAGTTTGATCTGCGTTGTCTGCGATGCGGCAGCGGCGATCACCAGTTCGGGGCTTGGCACGCTTTCCCAATCGAGCGTTGCATGTTCGCCCACCCAGTATTCGCTGAAGCCCAGCTTGTCGGCATGTACGGCCTGGCGGATGCACCAGTCAAATACCTGCTTGGCCGTGCGTGTTGGGCGCAGGAACGGGGTTTGAAACATGCCGATTTTCATGAAATTGCCTTTCCGAATTTGGGGCGAGCCGAAGATCAGCCGAAGTCATTCCACGCGATGATAACGCCCGCGTCGTCAAAGCGAAGCACGCTGCAGAACTTAAGGCGGAACGCCTCGCCTGCTTTGCCGAAGCCTTCGAGATCGACAGCGCAAGTGCCGACATACCAGCCAATCCGCACCACAGTATCTCCCACAGCGAAGACGCGCTCAGGTGCTTCGAACTGCCGGTCCGGAATGCAGTCGCTGGCGAACTGGCGCAGCACGCCAAGCAGTTCTTCACGCGATGTCAGAACGAAATTGCGGTTGAAATGGGCGAAGTCCACGTCAGCCGCGATCTGCGCCTCCATCTTGGCGAAATCCTGCGCATTATAGGCCGCGATCAGTGCGTCAGCATATGCCAGATTATCGGCCATCCTTGCTCTCCTCTGCTTAGTGCTCGAGACTAGTTTGCCGAAAATTCATCGTCAAATTTTTTGCGATGATTTATCGGGATTTATCTGATTATCTGCCAGTTGGTTTAGAAATTCGGAGATATGGTGGGTATCAACCCGACCCTTGGTCGGCGGAGTGATGGCTGCTAAAGGGGAGTCTAAGTTCGTTTTTCCAGTGGAACCCCTAAATGTCAGAAGCTGATCTGCTGCCCTCCTCCGACGCCGCTTCAGACTGGGATGCGCTGCTCCATACCATCGCCCATCGCCCAAAGCGCGCCAGCGAGCGCAAGCAGGACCGCAGCAAGCGCACCAAACAGCAAATTCTGAGCGCGGCGCTGCGCGTCTTCGCGCGCGACGGTATTTCGCGATCGCGCATCGCCGATATCGCCGCCGAGGCCGGCATTTCTACCTCGACGCTCTATGAATATTACAAGAGCAAAGAAGACCTCGCCTATGACCTGCCGCGCAACCATTTAGCCGACTTTTTCGAGGGATACCGGCAAGCGGTTGTCGACAAGTCAGGCGCGCGCGAACGGCTCTCGCTCTACTTGACAATGACCGCTGATTTCGCCCGCGAACAT
>CAXNKI010000264.1:0-3604 GCA_964202645.1 Alphaproteobacteria bacterium
GTCGCCGTGATGGAGCCGGATGAAGGGGCCATGGCCTGCGGCGAGTTCGGTCCCGGAAGGCTGCCTGAGCCGTTCGCGGTGTGGCAGGAAATCGCTCGCCAGCTAGATTTTGATGCCGGGCTACCTGAATATGGTTTTGCCGAAGAGGAAGCCGAGAGCGAGGACACCGGGCTTGGCGGGCTTGCTGCCAGCCTGATCCTCCGCAGCGAGACCCCGCGCGACGTGCCTGAGTTCGAAGAGCTCCCCGAAGTTGCCACATCGCTGCCAGAGGGAGAGATTCCTCCATTCGTGCCCGCGAAGGCTGGGCCAGTGCTGGCAAAGAAGGGCCGGGCGCGCGCGGCGCCGCCGACCGATCCCGAAGCGATCAATCACACCGTCTCGCGCCACGGCGATGCTGCTGCGCCCGAGCCGTTCCCTGAGGAAATGAGCCTTGCCGCCGGCGGCGTCCCGCTCGGCGCCGATCCGCTGGCAGGTCAGCCTGATTTCGACGGCGATCCTTCGCACCGCCCGCTATTTGGCAAGCATGTGCTGATCACTGCGGGGCCAACCCACGAGCCGATCGATCCGGTGCGCTACATCGCCAACCGCTCTTCAGGGAAACAGGGCTTTGCCATCGCT
Source organism: Alphaproteobacteria bacterium (assembly GCA_964202645.1). Classification (GTDB taxonomy): domain Bacteria; phylum Pseudomonadota; class Alphaproteobacteria; order Sphingomonadales; family Sphingomonadaceae; genus Novosphingobium. The sequence continues at coordinate 619 of CAXNKI010000264.1, forward strand.
GCAGCGGCGGCGGCGGCGGGCGCGCGGGTCACGCTGGTGTCCGGCCCGGTCATTCTCGCGACCCCTCCAGGCGTCGACCGCATTGATGTCGAGACCGCCAGCGAAATGGCCGAGGCGGTCAAAAAGGCGCTGCCTGCCGATGTCGCCATCATGGTGGCCGCTGTTGCCGATTGGCGGGTCGCCGAAGTCGCGTCGCAGAAGATGAAAAAGCGCGGTGCCGCGCCGCCCGCGCTGCGGCTAACGGAAAATCCAGACATTCTTGCCGTCACCGCATCTGGCCGCCATCGCCCCGAGCTGCTGATCGGCTTTGCCGCAGAAACCGACGACGTGCTGAAACACGCCATGGAAAAGCGCAAGCGCAAGGGGGTCGACTGGATCGTCGCCAACGATGTTTCTGGCGATGTGATGGGCGGCGATGCCAATGTTGTGCACATCGTCACGGCAGAGGGCACCGAAAGCCTTGAGGAAATGCCGAAGGAAAATGTCGCGCGCGCGCTGATCGAGAGAATTGCCGATGCCCTTGCAGAATAGCGTTCCGGTTTGCGTCAAGCGCCTGGCCCATGGGCAGGACCTGCCGCTGCCGGCCTATGCAACTGATGGTGCGGCGGGGATGGACGTAGTTGCCGCTGAAGACGTGACGATTGCCCCCGGCGCGCGGCATGCCGTGGCGACCGGCCTCGCGCTGGCGATCCCGGCGGGCTTCGAGGTACAGGTGCGCCCGCGCTCGGGGCTGGCTTTGAAGCACGGGATCACCGTGCCCAACACGCCGGGCACGATCGATTCAGACTATCGCGGTGAATTGAAGGTGATCCTGATTAACCACGGTACCGAGCCATTTGACGTGCGGCGCGGCGACCGCGTGGCGCAACTGGTGCTCGCACCGGTGACGCAAGCGAGCTGGCTCGAAGTTGACGAGCTTGATGAAACCGCGCGCGGGGAGGGCGGTTTCGGCTCGACTGGCGGGGTGGTTTCGCTGGGGAGCTAGGTTGCCTTCTTTGGCGCGCTGGCCATCGCGGGCAGGTTTGATGTGTCCATGCCATAGCCAAAGACGCGGAAGTTCTGCTGGTGGCACAGGTGATGCAGCGAAAATGCCTGGTCGATGGCATTTGCCTGACCCTGGATATCGAGCGTCTTGTTTACCGCTTCCTTTGCCAGTTTCAGCGCGAATGCCGGCTTCTTCGCAATCTTCTCAGCCATTGCGAGTGTGAACGCTTCCAGCTCTTCCAGCTCGACGACATGGTTGACCATGCCGAGCCGCCAGGCTTCATCGGCGCTCCAGCTATCTGCGGTAAACAGGAATTCCTTGGCCTTGCGCGCGCCAAGTTCCCATGGATGCGCCAGCCATTCGACGCCCGAGACGCCGAAATCGACCACCGGATCGGAAAAAACAGCGTTCTTTGCTGCAATGATGATGTCACAGACCCAGGCATAGATCAGGGCGCCGGCAATACATTTGCCTTGCACGGCGCAGATCGTCGGCTTGGAGAAATTGCGGATGCGGCGGGCGCTTTCGAGGTAGCCCTCTTTTTCCGAGGCATACCAGCCATGCGCGCCGGGTTCCTGAAAGCCGCTCCAGCCGGACTTGCGCGGGGATAGTTCCTGCATCTTGCGCTGATAGTCTTCCACCGTGTCGGCAATATCATGCCCGGCGGAGAAATTGCGGCCATCTGCGGAGAGGATGACGACCTTGACGCTGTCATCCGCCAAAGCCCGGGCGAAGGCATCGTCGATCGCAAAAATCAGCTCCGGGTTAAGCGAATTGTGCTTGGCTACGCGGGCAAGGACGACGCGGGCCACGCCCGGTGCCGGGTTTTCGTAGCGGATCAGTTCTTCGGTCAATTGCGGGATATCCTCAGCCATTGAGCACCGGGCGTTTGGCGGTTTTCCAGCTATCCTGCCGGCTGGCGGTTTCTTGGGCAGCCTTGGCCCACCAGGCCTCGCCTTTCGCGTGATTGACGAAGTCGAAATGGTTGGCGTGGCGAATCTCGAGCACTTCGACCCCTTCGGGGCCGATCTTGTAGGTATAGGGCACGTCGCGAGGCACGAAGAAGCAATCGCGCGGCCCCAGTTGCTCAGTACCCAGGCGGATGCTGCCGGAAATGATAAAATACATACAATCGGCATTATGGCTGTGCAGCGGCAACTGATAGCCTTCCTTGAACCAAACGTGCGTCAGCCCGAAGCCCGGCAGATCGGTCAGCACCTTGATCTCGTCACCGCCCATGTAACCTGCGGCAAGCGCTCCATCCATGCCGGTGCGCTGGACCGGGCTGAATGGCTCCACGGTCATGCAGCCAGCCTCCATCAGCCCGGGTGCGTTATCGGCGCGGAAGATCTGGAATTTGGTTGTGTCGTTATCTGCCTCGGACATGGTCAGTATCCCTTTCCTTTGCCGATGCTGGCGATGTGGGCGGTCGTGAGGTCGCGGTAGTGCTGCGTGGTCATGATCGAGCTGTTCACTAATCGCTCGACCAGTGCGGCCTGGCTGGCTGGCAAGTCATTCGCCAGTTCGATTGCAACTTTCGCCGCACCGACCAGTTCGCCATCCTGCCTTGCCAGATGGCGGCAGAAGCCCATGACGTCGTCCTCAAAGCTCTCGTCCGGAAAAACCTTGTGGACCAGCCCGGCATTGAGCGCCTCGTGCGATTCCAGCGGAATGTTGGCCATGATCATGTAGCGCGCCCAATGCGGCCCGATGATCCGCACAAGCCGGCTGACGCCATTGGTCGCGGGCAGCACGCCGAATTTGGCTTCAGGGAAGGCATAAGAGGCACTGGCAGCCGCAAGGCGGAAATCGCAGGAGAGCGACATTTCCAGGCTGCCGCCGACGCAGCGGGCGTGATGGGCGACGACGAAGGGTTTTTCGATGCCTTCCATTTCGTCCCATACGCGGCGCATCGGCAGGCGGCGGTGCGATTCGCGAACTTCTGAGCCGTATTCAGGCCACTTACGCTCACCACCGTCGCCCTGCTTGAGGTCGGCGCCA
>CAXNKI010000265.1:0-3600 GCA_964202645.1 Alphaproteobacteria bacterium
CGCAAGGTAATTCCGCGCGCTGGCGAGCGCGCCCGCAATCACCACACCGCAGAAGCCCGCCGCAATTGCCGCCATTTCATAGTCGGCGCCGAGCGCGAAATTGACCACCGCCGCGCCGCCGACCACAGCCGAAAACAGGATGGTGCTCATCGGCACGGCCGGCAGGACAATCGCCGAACCGGTCATCAAAAATGCCAGCACAGACCATAGCTTCAGGCGCGATTCGCCATCAAGGAAGCTGCTCGCAATTGACAGCGGCGCAACCCAGATCAGCGCATTGACGACGGTGTGCAGGGTATGGCGGTTGGCCTCGTCGCGGCTGAGAGTGCGGCGGTCGGCATCCACAAGTTTGCGGTCGTCGGTGGCCGAAGCGGCCAGGGTGAGGAACAGGATCAGCAGCCAACCGGCCGCGATTACCATGCCGACCTGCCCGACCAACAACACCGCCAAAGCTATCCCGGCCAGCACGTGCCCGGTGATTCGCATTCCTGCGGCCCGGGCAATGCCGGCATATTGCAGGCCCCTGAGCCGTGCCCAGTCGCCGACCTGCGGGTCGGTCAGCCCTAACACCGCAAGGGTGGGCAGTTCCCGTGGTAGCGGGGTCGCGGATGGCAGGCTTGGTCGCACTCAGGCTCAATAGGCGAGCTTTGGTTAGCAGCGCGTAAAGCTCACGGGTGAAATGAGAAAAACTCTGCCGCTAATCCCGGCAGGCTCTATTCCACTGTCACGCTCTTCGCCAGGTTGCGCGGCTGGTCCACGTCGGTGCCTTTGACGCAGGCTACATGATAGGCGAGCAACTGCACCGGCACGGCGTAGACCAGCGGCGCAATGAGCGGATGAACCTTGGGCATTTCGATCGTCGCCAGGCACCCCTCACCCGCCTCTTCCAGCCCTTCACGGTCTGAAATCAGCACCACTTTACCACCGCGCGCGCGCACTTCCTGCATATTGCTGACAGTTTTCTCAAACAGCGGCCCGGAAGGCGCGAGGACAATCACCGGCACCGCCTCGTCGATCAGGGCGATCGGCCCGTGCTTCATCTCGCCAGCTGCATAACCTTCTGCATGGATATAGCTGATTTCCTTGAGTTTCAGCGCGCCTTCCAGCACCAGCGGATAGTCCGCCCCGCGCCCCAGATAGAGCACATCGCGCGCTGGTGCGATAAGATGTGCCATGGCGGCGATCTCGTCGTCATGAGCGAGCGCCGCATTGAGGCTGGCAGGCGCTTCAAGCAGATGCTTGACCACTTCGGTCTCTTCCGCACGGCTCATCAGCCCGCGCTTGACCGCAAGATGCGCAGCGAGCGCGGCCAGCACGGCAAGCTGGCAAGTGAAGGCCTTGGTCGAGGCAACGCCGATTTCCGGGCCGGCGTGGGTGGGCAACAACAAGTCCGCCTCGCGCGCCATCGAACTGGTGGGCACATTGACCACCACGGCGATGGTCTGGCCATGCGCCTTGCAATGGCGCAGCGCCGCCAGCGTGTCAGCGGTCTCGCCGCTTTGCGAGATGAACAGCGCCAGCCCACCTGGCTCAAGCACCGGGTCGCGGTACCGGAATTCGCTGGCGACATCGATATCAACCGGCAGCCGCGCAAATTGCTCGAACCAGTATTTGGCGACCATTGCGGCATAAAACGACGTGCCGCAGGCGACGATGGTCACTCGGCTGACGCTGGAGAGGTCAAAATCGAACTGCGGCAGGGCGACCGACTGATCGACCTGGCGAATATAGGAACGCAGCGTCTGGGCGACGACGGTCGGCTGCTCGAATATTTCTTTCTGCATGAAGTGGCGAAAATTGCCCTTCTCGATCGCCGCCACCGATGCACCCGACGTGGTAACCGGGCGCTTTACCGGATTGTTTTCCTTGTCATAAATCTGTGCACCTGCGCGGGTGATCACCACCCAATCGCCTTCATCCAGATAGGCGATCTTCTGCGTCAGCGGCGCCAGCGCCAGAGCGTCGGAGCCGAGATAAGTCTCCCCGTCACCATAGCCCACCACCAGCGGTGAGCCGAGCCGCGCGCCGATCAACATGTCGGGATGGGCGCGGAAGGCGATGGCAAGCGCGAAGGCGCCGCGCAGCCGGGGCAACGCCGATATGACGGCATCTTCCGGCGACGCACCTGCTTCAACCTGTTCCGAAATCAGATGGGCGACCACTTCGCTGTCGGTATCGCTCTCGAACTTGCGGCCCTTTGCGGTCAACTCTTCGCGAAGCTGGCGAAAGTTCTCGATGATGCCGTTGTGGACCAGCGCGAGTTCGGCGGTCGCATGGGGGTGCGCATTGGCAGCCGTCGGCGCGCCGTGGGTGGCCCAGCGGGTGTGGGCGATGCCAGTGGTGCCGGGTGCGGGATCACGCGCCAATTCGAGCACCAGATTGCCGAGCTTGCCCGGCGCGCGTCGGCGGACCAGTTGTCCGCCATCGAGCGTGCAGACACCGGCCGAATCATAGCCGCGATATTCCATGCGGCGCAGGCCATCGACGAGACGCTCCGCAACCTGATCCTTGCCAACGATGCCGATAATTCCACACATGGGTTGGGGACGCCTTGTTTAGAGGGTGTAGGGAACCCGGATGCCGGGCATCTGAGCCGGGAAATCCTTTGTATTTCGTGTAACCAGGATGCGATGGTGAACCTGCGCCGAAGCCAGAATAACGGAGTCGGCGAATTTCAATCTCGCGCGTTCTCGGCGCAGCGCGGCTGCATGCGCAGCGACCTGCAAATCGATCTCGTCGATGGAGAACCCATTGAGGAAGATTTCGATATTACGCAGCGTTTCGCCGCGCTCTTTCGACATGACCTCGATCCACGTGGCTCGGCTGATCCATGGCTTATCGACCCGAGCAATCTCGGCGTGCGCGGGGCCATGGCCGTTGAGTGCATCGATCAAGATGTTGCTGTCGAAGGAATACCCGCTCACGTTTCAGTTCGGCGCTTCTTCAGGTGCACGCCCGGATTCCTCATATCGAGGTAGACTTGCCGTTGCCGATCATCCTCTTCGTCGAACAGGTCGGGAAATTCAGCCCTAACGTCTTCGTAATCGTCGTCCCAAGGCCGGGTTGAAGAGGCGCGCTCCCGCCTTTGCCATTCAACCGCATCGCCAATGTCATCGCGGTTTTTCCAAATTCCGAACGCCTGATCGAGCCATGCCTTGTTGCTGGATGGCGACTCATGCCGATAGGCACTCACTGCTTCGCGCAGCACTGACGCGCGCGACTTGCCCTGCTCGGCCGCAAGCTGGTCGAGCCATTTGATGTCTTCATCAGGCAGATCGGCGAGGATGCGCGTCATGATATACTGATATCATATCATGATATCATGTCAAGCCTGCGCTAGTTGTTGCCCAGCAATGGATTCCGCGTGCACCATTTTGACCGAAACGAGTGATAGACCCACTTGTCCAGCTCAAGATCATCATAGGCATGGCCGTTGGTGGCGTGGCCATCATAGCCCGACACCTTCACCAGCTCCCGGCCATCACGCCACGACATCAGGATGCCGTGCTCAGCTTCCCAGCCGCATTCGCCTTCAACGACGATATAGCGGCCGAGCTGTTCCTGATCGCCCAGTTCCCAGCTTATTTGACCGCTGAGGAT
>CAXNKI010000266.1:0-3597 GCA_964202645.1 Alphaproteobacteria bacterium
TCGGCCTCAGCCGAAGTCCGGGCAGCCTGTGCGGCGGCAAGATCGCCGGCGATCTGCCGGTCGCGCGATTCCACGGTCGCCATCACCTTGGGCACCATGCCCCGGCCAATGACGAAGAAGATAAAGCCGAAGAACAACAGCGACCAGAAAATCTGGCCGGCAAAGGTATCGGCTAGCTGCGCGATTTGAGGCATCTGGGCATCCGGGAATTGACCAGCGAGGGCATGCCCTCGCCGGTCGGGTATTCAAGCAGGCGTCAGGCGACGAAGATCAGGATCATCGAGACGACGAACGAGAGCAGGCCGAGAAGTTCGGCAGCCGCAAAGCCGATGAACAGACGGCCCTGTTGGCCATCGGCAGCAGCCGGATTGCGCAGCGCGCCCTGGAGGAACGAGCCGAAGACGTTGCCGACGCCGATGGCGGCCATACCGGCACCTATAGCGGCGAGACCTGCACCGAGAAGCTTGGCGGCTTGAGGATCCATTGTAAAAACTCCCTATTAAAATCAGCGGATTGGACGAAAAATCAGTGAAGGTTCTCAGCGTCGTTCAGATAGAGCGACGTGAGCAGCGCGAAGACATAGGCCTGGATGCCGGCGACGAGTATTTCGAGCGCCGAAATCGCCACCATCAAGGCGAAGCTGGGAATGCCGACGACAGTTCCCCACAGAAGCCCCGAATTGGCCCCCGTGATGACAAAGCCCGAAAGCACCTTGAGCAGCACATGGCCTGCCATCATCGCCACGAACAGTCGCAGCGCGAGGCTGAACGGGCGGACCAGGAACGAGATCAGCTCGATCACCGGGATCAGCCACATCAGCCACAGCGGCGTGCCGTGCGGCACGAACAGCGAGAAGAAGTGGAAACCATGCCGCCAGAAGCCAACCACCAGCACGATGGCGAAAGTCATCACGGCGAGCACGCCGGTGACGCTGAAATGGCTGGTAAAAGTGAAGGGATGCAGGCCAATCAGGCCGATCGGCAGAAGGCCGAGCACGTTGGCAAACAGAATAAACATGAACAGCGAGAAGATGTAAGGCACATACTTCTTGCCGGCGGGGCCGACGTTTGCGGCCAACAGGTTGTCGATGAAGCCGGTCATGCTCTCGACCGCCATCTGCCAGCGGCTGGGGACCACCTGGCGCTTCATTCCGCCCCACATGAAGGCGAGCAACGCCACGGTGGCAATAGCCATCCACAGCGCAGAATTGGTGAAGGCCACGTTGTAGCCGGCGATCTGCCAGTGATCGGTGCCGAACATCGGCTCGATCATGAACTGGTGCATCGGATCGACTTTGCCCTGTTCGGCTGCCACGTCCTGCCTCTTGCCTGCTAAATCAGCGCCCACGCGTGTTCCCGCAAGGGGATCACTCGGGGCGCCGGTTGGAAATCCGGATGATGCTCCTGAAAGCGACGAAGATCCCGAGGGCCATCACCACCAACAGACCCCAGGGGGTGGTTCCGGCAAAGTGGTCAATGACCCAGCCGATAAACGCACCGCCGCCGATCCCTCCGATCAATTCGGCCAGAACCCGGTTGCCCATGCGATAATTCGCATCAGCCTCCGCGCCCAGGGCCGGCTTGGTGCGCTCATCTTCACGCTCGCGCGCGGCCTTGAGCCGCTGGTCGAGCGCGTCAATTCGCGCGTCTTCGCCGATAGGGTCTCGTGCCGGCTGCTCGTCGTTCATGCCATGGTCCTTCGAAAGAAAGAAACGGCACGCTCAACGGCACCCCGCCGAGGGCATCGGCCCCTTAGGTTGGCGGGGGGCCTGAGTCAACAGGTAGGGGGGACGAGGTTAGGGACAGCGGCTGTCGCGCTGTGGCGGGGCAGATGTGCGGGTCAGCCAGCCGCCGCCGGGGCCTTCGTATTTCTCGCCAGGCGAGGTCTGCGCGATCAGGCGGCAGCCGGTGGTGAAGGCATATTCCTCGACCGTCGCGCCGGCGGCCTGCGCTTTTTCCGAATAGAGCGCGCGGCGCTTGATGTTGAGATCTTCCACCAGCGCGCGGATATCGCCGCCCGGAGGCGTGACATAGCCGAGATAGCCGTCCATCTTCTCACCCACCTGGCCTGCTGCACGCGCGGCGGAATAGGCCGGATCGCGCTGCGCCACGGCAGTGCCCGCGACAGCGAGCGTCAGCACCGCTGCGGCGGCAAGCATCAGCTTGCGGGGGCTTTTGTCAACAAAGGCACGCATCAGAAAATCTCCGGGTTCTTGTCGATCGTGTTCGCCGCATCAGCGGCCAGACGATAGACAATCTCCTGCTTGATGTTGATATTCAGCTCGATAACGATCGGCTTGTCTGGCGCGGTGACCGAAATACAACCCGACAGCATCAGCGGACCTGCCATCAACCCAAACAGCACCATCATCACGGCGCGAACAACGCGCCAGCCGGACCTTTGCTCTCTTGCTTGCCAAACGCGCATGAGGCGGCTTGTCGCAGGCGAAAGGCTTCGGGTCAATTCGTCGGCAATCATGGGGTTGTTCCGCTGACTGGGGGCTGAACGGGTGGCAGGGCCGGCGGGCGGGGCACCACAGGCAGGGGCCTTCCATCGGCACCCATCAGGCCAAGCGTGCGCGGATCGAGCACATAGGTCGGATCATAGAGCGACTTGAACGAGGAGACGAGCTTGAAGAACGGCGCACGCAAGTTGACGTTGAACTTGATCGGCAGCTTGGCGATTTGGTTAGTAATGAAATTGCGCCGCGCAGTCGTTCCCTGGCGGATGCCATCAAAGCTGACGCGAGTGACGATCTCGCCTTCCAGCGGCCCGTCCATGCCAATCCGCATCTGCCGGTAGTCGATCGAGCGCAGTGCATCGAAAGCGAAATTGGCCATGGCGGACAGGTCCTTGTAGGTCAGTGCACCAACATAGGAGACATTGCCCCCTGGCGGACGCGATGCCAGCATGCCGCCATCAATGCGCCCGCCGTTCTCGTCGAACACCAGAGGCAGCACCCCGTCGAAAATGCCGGTCGCATTGACGTTGCCCATTTCCACCCGGGCGACGAATTTGGCCGCGTCCAACCCGTCGATGCGCAAAGTGAAACGTCGGGTCTCCGCTCCGCCCAGCACCATACGGGTCGGCTCCAGGGTCAACACCCCGTCGAGAAACGGCCAGCGTGCACCATCAATCTCCAGCAGATTGCCAGGCCTGATGGCGAAAACCAGCTCGCCGTCATTGACCTCGATGCCGGGGTTGATCGCAGCGATCTTCAGTCGCTGTCCGGGCGCAGTGATCAGGCTCAAAAGATCGGTGAAATTGACCGTGCCTGACAGGCCCTGCACCGGTCCGAACGCAGCGGCGAAATCGAACTTGTCGGTGGTGAAGCTGCCGGTGCTGGTCACGCGCGCCTCGTTCCAGTCGATCCGACCAGTTCCCCGCACTGTCCCTTGCGCATTGGCAATCACACCCAGCGCCAGCCGCGAAACCTGATCGGGCTGAAGCTTGTCGTCGAGCACAATGCCATCGACTGCCAGATCGGCGCTGCCCGTGCCTGAAGACAGATCGTGGCGGATTGCCGTGCGGGCCAGCGCGCGGTCACTCCTGGGTTCGCGCAGTACCGCATTAGCGACAATGCGATTACCCTCAAGC
>CAXNKI010000267.1:0-3582 GCA_964202645.1 Alphaproteobacteria bacterium
GATGCGCGGGATCGCGCCGGTGGTCAGCTGGCCGACCAGGCTGCCAAGCTGTTCGGCGAGCGCCATGTAGGGCTTGAGCTTGGGCGCTTCCTCGGCCGAAAGGCTCGGCATGTTGAGCGCGTTGGTGACGCCGCCGTTGACCAGGAAATCGGCGATCTGTTCGGCGACCTGCAGCGCGACGTTGACTTGCGCCTCGTTAGTGCTCGCGCCCAGATGCGGGGTGCAGATGAAGTTCGGCGTGCCGAACAGGGGCGAGTCCTTTGCCGGTTCGGTCTGGAATACATCAAGCGCGGCGCCTGCGACGTGACCCGAATCGAGCGCTTCCTTGAGCGCCACTTCGTCTATCAGGCCGCCGCGCGCGCAATTGACGATGCGTACGCCTTTCTTGCACCTGGCGAGGTTTTCCTTCGAGAGGATGTTGCGGGTCTGGTCGGTCAGCGGGGTGTGCAGCGTGATGAAGTCCGCGCGCTTGAGCAAGTCGTCCAGTTCAACCTTTTCAATGCCCAGCTCCACCGCGCGTTCCGGCGACAGGAATGGGTCGAAAGCGACGACTTTCATCCGCAGGCCGATGGCGCGGCTGGCGACGATCGAGCCGATATTGCCTGCGCCGATCAGGCCGAGCGTCTTGCCGGTCACTTCGACGCCCATGAAGTCGTTCTTGGGCCATTTACCGGCTTGTGTCTGCGCATTGGCCTCGGGGATTTGCCGAGCGAGGGCGAAGATCATGGCAATGGCATGTTCGGCGGTGGTGATCGAATTGCCGAACGGTGTGTTCATCACCACCACGCCCTGCGCCGACGCGGCAGGAATATCGACATTGTCGACCCCGATGCCGGCACGGCCAATGACCTTCAGGTTCGGCGCGGCGTCGAGCACCGCTTTGGTGACCTTTGTCGAGCTGCGGATCGCGAGGCCGTCATAGTCGCCGATGCGGGCGATCAGCTGTTCGGGGGTCTCGCCAGTGATTACATCGACTTGGCAGCCACGCTCTTCGAGAATTTTGGCGGCATTGGGGTCCATTTTGTCGGAGATGAGTACGCGGGGCTTGGTCATGAAAGCCTCCTTCTATGCAATGTTGAGATGGGCCTATGCCCGGAGAACCGATCAGGCCTTGAGTGTGGCGTAAGCCCAGTCGAGCCAGGGCCCGAGCGCTTCGATATCGGCCACATCAACTGTCGCGCCGCACCAGATGCGCAGGCCCGGCGGAGCATCGCGGTAGCCGGCGATGTCATAGGCTGCGCCTTCCTTTTCGAGCGCTCCGGCGAAAGCCTTGATGAAGGCTTCGTCCGCGCCCTCGACTGTAAGGCAGACCGAAGTCTTTGAACGTGTGCCGTGATCGATGGCCAGATGCCCCAGCCAGTCGCGCTCCGCGACGATCTTGGCCAGTGCGTCAGAATTGGCGGTGCAGCGCTTCTGCAAGCCTTCGAGCCCGCCAACTGATTTCGCCCATTCGAGCGCGAAAATTGCGTCCTCGACTGCGAGCATCGAAGGCGTGTTGATCGTCTCGCCCTTGAACACGCCCTCTGTGAGCTTGCCCTTGGAAACGAGGCGGAACACCTTCGGCAGCGGCCATGCAGGTGTGTAGCTTTCCAGCCGCTCGACCGCGCGGGGCCCCAGGATCAGCACGCCGTGGCCACCTTCGCCGCCGAGGACTTTCTGCCATGAGAACGTGCAGACGTCGATCTTGTCCCAGGGGATGTCGTAGGCAAACACTGCGCTGGTGGCGTCCGCGAAGCTGAGCCCATTGCGGTCGGCAGCGATCCATTCGCCGTCAGGCACGCGCACGCCCGAGGTGGTACCGTTCCAGGTGAACAGTACGTCATCGTCCCAGTCGACCTTGTCGAGGTCCGGCAGTTGGCCATAGTCGGCGCGCATCACGGTGGGTTCGAGATTGAGCTGCTTGACCGCATCGGTCACCCAGCCTTCGCCGAAGCTTTCCCAAGCCAGCGCCGTCACGCCGCGTGCGCCCAGCATGGTCCACATCGCCATTTCGAAAGCGCCGGTGTCAGAGCCGGGCACGATGCCGATGCGGTGGGTATCAGGCAGGCCGAGCTGCTCGCGCATCAGGTCGATGCAATAAGCGAGGCGCGTCTTGCCGATCTTGGCGCGGTGTGAGCGACCAAGCGATTCAGTCGCGAGTTTGCTGGGGGAATATCCGGGCGGCTTGGCGCAGGGACCGGAAGAGAAGAACGGGCGCGCAGGCTTGCGAGCCGGAAGTGTTACAGACATTTAAGTCTCTCCTTGCAGAGAGCACGCGCGGCGTTGGGGCCGCGTGGCCCGAAGCCGCCCTTAGAGCCGAGGCCAGCCGTGTCAAGCAAAAGCCCGGATGAAGTGGTGCGGGCCTCAATCAAATGTTAACCAGAATCGCACAAATTGCGATGATGCGCTGGATTCTCCCCATCGTGCCCATGTTGGCCTTGCTTGGTGCCTGTTCGCAGGGCCCCAATGCCGCCTACAGTTCAATCCGCTCATTCGGCGTGAGCCCGGAGGCCCAGCAATGCCTGGCGCAGCTTGGCACCACCAAAGCCTCGTTCACGCCTTTGCCCAACCGCTATTTTTCCGCCGGCTGCAATCAGGTGAACACCGTGCGTCTCGCCAGCCTGCGCAGCGACGACGCCAAGCTGCGGCTCGAAAACCTAGGGCCAGTGACTTGCCCGATGGCAAATTCCTTCGCCGGCTGGGCGCGGTACGGGGTGGACCGCGCGGCGCGCCAGATGCTGGGCAGCGAACTGGCACGGATCGAAACGCTGGGCAGCTACAATTGCCGCAATGTCGCCGCCACAGACCGGTTATCAGCTCATGGCACGGCCGGCGCAATCGACGTTTCCGCCTTCGTCCTTGCCGACGGACGGCGGATCAGCGTTCAGCAGGACTGGTCGCAGGGCACGAGTGCCGAACAGCAATTCCTCCGCACGATTCATGCCAGCGCCTGCCGGCGCTTCGGCACCGTGCTGGGGCCGGCCTATAACGCTGACCATGCTGACCATTTCCATGTCGAGCTGTCGGGCGGGGGCACCTGCCGCTAGGTTTCGCCCCCGGGTCCGGATTTCAGAACGGCAGATTGTACAACTTCGTCGCGTTGCTTTGCAGCACCTTGGTCTGCACCTCGCGGCTGTAGCCGCCAAGCGTATCGACCAGATGCGCCTGGACGCCCGGATAGAGCGAAGTCGGGTGCGGGAAGTCGGTTTCGAACAGCACGTTGTCGACGCCGATGGTCTCCAGCAGCAGCTTGGGGCCGATTTTTTCGAACCAGAAGGTGCAGAAGAAGTGGTCGCGGAAATACTGCCATGGGCGGCGTGACAGCCCGTCGCGCTTGCCGGCGAGCATTTCGTCGAACTGGTGTTCGAGCGCCTCGATGGCAAAAGGAACCCAGCCCATGCCGCTTTCGATCAGGCCGATCTTGAGCTTCGGATGGCGGTCAAGCCGGCCCGAGACGATCCAGTTGCCCAGAGTCGCCGCATTGCCGATCGAGAACATGGTGGCGACAACTGACAGCGTCTGTTCGAAAGCGAAGCCGTCCCAGGTGAGGCGGTTGGGATCGATCGCTGCGTTGAGGTGGAAATTGAGCGGCATGCCAGTGGC
>CAXNKI010000268.1:0-3576 GCA_964202645.1 Alphaproteobacteria bacterium
CGCGACAATGAAGAAATCATGTGGAGCTTCATCACCCGCATGGTGTTCACCAATTACGGCTTCACCTGGCTGTTCGCGCTCGACCCGCGCTGGCCAAATGTGATCGTCGACTATGCCCCATTCGAGCGTGAAGGACTTGCCGGCATGGCCGCATGGTACATCCACGAGATGTGGACCCGCGCCGAATATTACCGCCTGCTGCTGGAAGAACGAGCGAATGTCCATGTTCACGAAGTCGCGATGACCGATCTGGTCACGCCCCAAGGTGCCGCCCGGCTGCTGGCAGCGCTTGGCCACAAGACGGACACGCCGATCATGCCAGAGCCAGCCAACGCGAACGAGGGCTCGCTCTATGGCCCGGAAGAACGCGAGCATTGCCGGCGGATCCTGCGCGACATACCGATTGACTATCAGGCCACGGCCCGGGCCTATTTCGACAGCGGCCGCCGGCTCGGTACTATCAAACCTGGATTCCCGGGCTAGGTCAGAAGCTGGTCGGGTTCTCGATCGGCGGATCGCCGCGCCGCGCCGCCGCATAGGCTTCTGCCGCTCGCAGCACGCGCAGCATGTTGCGGCTCGAAATCTTTTCAAGATCGGCCTGAGAATAGCCGCGCCGGGCAAGCTCAAGGAACAGCGCAGGATAGCCCGAAACGTCCGGCATTTCCTGCACGGTGGTGGCGATGCCGTCGTAATCACCGCCGATGCCGATGTGATCAACGCCGATCCGCTTGGCGATATGGTCGATATGATCCGCAAGCTGGCCCACGCTCGCCTGCGGCACTGGATTGTCCGCGAGCCATTTGGCCAGCGCGTCCTTCGCCGCATCGGGATTGCCAGTGTAATAGGCATCAAGCCGTGCCTTCTCGGCCTCGCGCGCATTGCCCCAGACGCGCACTTCATCGCTGACGTAAGCCGGCAGGGTCACCACCATGACGATTCCGCCATTGGTCTTTACCGCATCGAGCACCCGATCAGGCACATTGCGCGGATGGCTGGCGACTGCCCGCGCACCCGAATGGCTGAAGATCACCGGCGCGCGCGCAACTTCCAGCGCATCGAGCATGGTCTTTTCGCTGACATGGCTGAGATCGACCAGCATGCCAAGCCGCTGCATCTCGCGCACCACATCCTTGCCAAAAGGGGTGAGGCCATTGTGCTTGGGTGCATCCGTGGCGCTGTCGGCCCAGGCGGTGTTGCGGAAGTGCGCAAGCGTCATGTAGCGCGCGCCAAGCTCGTGCATCTGGCGCAACACCGCGAGGCTGCCACCGATCGAATGGCCGCCCTCCATTCCGATCAGCGAGGCGATCTTGCCGCTGCGGATTGCCCGCTCGACATCGGCGGCGCTGGTGGCGAGTTGCATGTCGGCAGGATAGCGCGCGATCAGCCGCTTGGTCACGTCGATCTGTTCGAGCGTTGCCTGCACCGCCTGCGGTTCGGGCAATGTGGCAGAGACATAGACCGACCAGAACTGTGCGCCGACGCGGCCCTTGCGCAAGCGCGCAAGGTCGGTCTGCATCGCGCCTTTGCCTTTGGCCGGATCGGCCGTGGCAGTGGTGTCTCTGAAATCGAAACCTGAGATCATATTGTCCCGCCGGTCGCGTAATTGCTCAGGCACATCGTTGTGGCCGTCCCACACCGGAGCAGCCTTCAACGCGGCATCGGCGACCTGTTCGGGCGTGCGCGCGGCAGCGGGGGCGGCGAGGGCAATGGCCGCACCGGCGAAAAGACAAGTCAGTCGCAAATCGGGTCTCCAGATGTCCATGTGGGGTAAGTCTAACCCGATCTCCGTTCGTGTCGAGCGAAGTCGAGACACGGCACACTGTGTTCCGACTTTGCGCAAACCAAACGATTAGCGGTTTGACGAATTGCCTTTCACGCGAGTGCGATTTCTCCGGCATCAGCCAGCAATTTCAGCATCACCGCCGCGCCGCATTGCTGCGAGCGGGCGCGCAGATCGAAGCGGCCGTCGGCGACGAACTTACCCCGCTCATAATGGTTGGAAAAGCTCCACAGATAGGGCGAGGCGCGACCAATGCGGCGGTAGCCGAAACCATTGTAGGCCTCCAGCCGGTAGAGCGTGCGCGGCAGGCTCCAGTCAGTCGCGCCGGTGAAGCCCAGCAGCTGCAGCGCATCAAGCGCGCTGGCTTCCCAGTCGCTCGGTGGCAGCCACACCGGCGGGCGGTTCGCCGGCACCTGACGGGTGCGGGTGGAAAGCGGGAAATCGCCGTTGTGATAGTGAGCGCAGAAGTTGAAGCTCGCCTCAAGCCCGTGGATCGCGGCAATGACATACCACGGCACACCGGCACGCTGGGCGACGCGGTCATAACGGCCGCGCGATTGGCGCATCATCGCGAGGTGCCATGCCGCCGATTCGCTATGCTGGGCGCGCAGCGTGGTGCTGGCAAAGAAGGCGGCATATTCTTCCGCGAGATCGGCGAACCTTAGCGAGCGGCGGATTGCGGCGGGCGACGCGGCATCGGTCGCGGGAAAATCGGGCACCGAAAGGTCACCCGGCGCGGGCAGTTCGAGGCGCTCGGCTGCATCAGAGCCCGGATCGAGCCGCAGCGGCTCAGGCGCGCCGGCAGGTGCCAACTGCAGGCCGGCAAGCCAACGCGGCACTTCATGCTGGGTCGCATGGAGTTTGGCCAGCAGGGCCCCGCCCTTTTCCGCCAAGGCAGGATTTGCCTGCTCGGCCCGGTCGATCAGCGCGACAAGTCGCGGCAGCGCAAGTTCATAGAGCCGGTCGAGACTGGCGGGCAGCGGCGCTTCGCCCACCGACAATTTCGATGCCGGTAGCCGGGCGACTTTCGCTTCCGCCTCCAGCGTCATGAGCGTGCTGACAAATTCCGCCGCCTGGAACGCATTTTCGGGAAGAACCGCTCGCAATTGCCCGGGCAAGACCTGCTCGAGCAATTGCCGAAAGGGATCGGCCGAAACCGCCGCTTGCGCGCGCGCCAGCCCCAGCGTGCCGACCATTGCCAGCCCGCCAATCAGAATTTGCCTCCGCGACCCACGCATCGACTCGACTCCAGTATGCCGAGCCTAAATGATGTCGCGCCGGTGCGGAAGCAGTCAGCCTTCGGCTTCGCGTTCGAAAGCCGCATTGCCGCCGAGCCGCGCCGCCGCCTTGCCCAAAATGATAAGCACCACCACCGCAATCACCGTGGCAATCACCGCGTAGAGGAACAGGCCGCCAAGGCTGTCACCCAGATTGAGCTCTGCCAGCAGCGCCTTGATCGCCTCATTCCAGGCGAGCGCGCCGACCAGGCCGAGCGAAGCCGAGGCGAGGCTAATCATGGTCTGCACCATGGCGCGGGGATCGGTCATCTGTGTATTCCTTCCGGTTTGTGAATTGACGCGAGCCAAACTATCGGCAAGCCCACGAGGCGCAAGATGGACACTTTCGATTATATCATTGCCGGCGGGGGCAGCGCGGGCTGCGTGCTCGCGAACCGACTGAGCGCCGATCCGCGCCGGCGGGTGCTGTTGCTTGAGGCGGGCGGGCGCGACAACTACATCTGGATCAAGGTGCCGGTCGGCTACCTCTATTGCATCGGCAATCCGCGCACTGACTGG
>CAXNKI010000269.1:0-3571 GCA_964202645.1 Alphaproteobacteria bacterium
CTATCCTGATCCTCGTCAACAACGCCGGCATCGCTCCTTTCACCGAGTTTCTCGAGATTGACGAAGCACTGCTTGACCGGGTGCTGAGCGTCAACCTCAAGGGTCCGTTCTTCGTCACCCAGGAATGCGTGCCCGACATGATCGCGGCCAAGTGGGGCCGGATCATCAATATCACTTCCTCCTCGGTCCAGTCCGGCTCGGCGCTGCAGACGCATTACACCAGCTCGAAGGGCGCGCTGCTGGGGCTGACAAAGTGTCTCGCCATGGCGCTGGGTGAACATGGCATCACCGCCAACATGATCCCGCCGGGCTCGATCGACACGCCGATGCTGCGCGGCGCGGTGATCATGCAGGAGCCGGGTCGGGTCGAGGCCTATGGCAATGCGCTGCCGGTCAAGCGCATTGGCCAGGGCGAGGACATCGCCGCCGCCGCCGCCTTCCTCGCCTCGGAAGAGGCCGGCTACATGACCGGGCAGACGATCAGCGTGAACGGCGGACGCTATATGGGTTCGGCCTGAGGCCTTGACTTCCTCCCCGAGCGTGCTTGGGGAGGATCATTCAACCAACGTGCAAAGCTCCGCCGGGCTTGAGCGCTCGATCATCCCGATCGCGCTCATGCCGTCCAACGCATAGCGCACCGCGCCCTGCTGGTTGTTCATGCCCCCCACCCCGGCATTGCCGAGGTGGAACGTGCCCAGCGTCGTCATGCCGCCGATCTCAACCCGACCGAAGCCGCCTTCCAGCGCCAGCGAAACATCATCGCCCTCGGCCATCAACTTGCGCAGGAACGGAATTTTGCTCGCCCGCGCCGGGTGCATCACCGCGCCATCGTACCAATAGGCGACATTGTAGCGCTCGTCCTCGCTCTCGCCCTCGCGCAGCGGATAGGCGATGGTGGCAAAGCCTCGTCCATCGGGGAACAGGCATGATTGCCAGCAATGCCCGCGAAAGGCCCCCATCGGGCGGACCGACTGGCGGTGGATACGGCTGCCCTGGCCTTTGAACGGGCGGCTCTGGCCATCGACGGTGAGCGTGCCTTCCGCCCGGAACAGTTGCTCGATCCGCCAGCCATAGCCCATCAGCCCGGCGTCAGTTCGCTGCTTCTCGCTCATGCCCGCCAGCTTCTCCACCCGATAGTCCTGCGTCCATGCGGGCGCGACCATGGTCAATTCGGCCTCCAGACGGATCGGCACGGTGCGCAGTGCCGGATCGACCGGGGCATCGGCATAGATGCGAAAACTTCCCGCCAACTGCTGCTCGATCCGCCCGTCAAAGGGCGCATCGTCAATGCTGACGCGCCACGTGCGGAATGGCTCGACGCATTCGAAGCGCAAGCCCCCCGCCCCCAAGACTGAGTCCTGACCGCCAGAGCCCAGCACCGGCATGGTTGCGCCGTAAGTGCTCTGCCGCAGCACGCGCCCGCCGCCGAGTGCGCCGTTGTAGTCGTAGCGGTGCGTCTCCCACTTCGCCCCGACAGCCTCGATGCCGATGCGCGGGAAAGCAAAATCCCCTCCCTCCTCGAACAGCCAGACCGAGGCACTCTCGCGCATTTCAGGATCATCGGGCTTTGCCGGAATCATCGACCAGTCGAGTTCGGGCGCCAGCCCGCCGAACCAGTCGCTCACAGCTGGTTGAGCCAGGTCGAGCGCTCGATCATGCCAATCGCAGCTTGCCCGTCCCATGTATAGCGGGTCGATCCCTGGTTGAGAGCGAAACCGGCCATTTCGCCTTCATGCATCACCTTGAAGGTGTTTAGCATACCCGAGCCGGTGATGCGCGCTGAGCCGCCATCCCAATTGATCTCGAGGCTGTTTTCCTGTCCTTCGCTGGCAAGGCTTTCGGCCGTCAGCCAGGGGGTGGTGCCGGCAGTCGCTGCATGCATCCGGCCATCGACGAAGACATAGCCCTCGTTGTAAGTCGAGCCGTCCTCGCCCGGCGGATACGCGATGTAGGCAAATGCGCGGCCATCGGGGAACACTGCGGCCTGCCAGACATGGCCGCGAAAGCCGTCCAAGGGCCGGACAGACTGGCGGTGAATGCGGTTGCCGACCGCCTTGAACGGCCGCGTCTCGCCGTCCAGCGTCATGGTGCCGCTCCCGCGAAACTGGTGCTCCATGCGGTAGCCCAGCCCCATCGAACGAGCATCGTCCATCTCGCGCTCGCTCTTGCCAACGAGGCGCTCTGGCGTGTTGTCCTGCACCCAGCACGGGGTGACCATCTCGATCTCGACGTCCCATTTCAGCGCCGTGGTTTGCGAGGTATCAATCGCGCCCTTGGTCATCGCCTCGGAGGTCGTCTCCACCGGCAGTCCGTCATAGCTGATCCGCCAACGCTTGTAGGGCTCGATCACCTCGAAGCGCAGCGGTCCGGAGCCGAGAATGCGCGGATTGCCAGCAGCATCAAGCGGGGAATGGCTCACGTGCATCCCGCCGGTCTCGACCAGCACCCGCCCGCCGGGGAACGAGGCGTTCATGTCGACCCGGTGATTGCCCCAGTTGTTGCCCATCGCCTCGATGCCGACGCGCGGCAGGGCAAATGCACCGTTCTCCTCGAACAGCCAGATCGAAGCGCTCTCGCGCATCGCCGGATCGTCTGGCGGGCCGGGCAGCATGAAATCATAATGCGGGGCGAGCCCGCCGCGCCATTCGTCCTCGGTCATTGGTAATCTCCCGGGTCGCTGCGGCTTTTCACCGCTTTGCGTATCTGATCGGCAGCGATTCGATCGTGTGGGTCGCAACGGTCGGCGTATACTGGATCTCGCTCTCGGGGATCGCCAGCTTGATGTCCTTCAGCTGACGGATGATCTCGCGCGCGGCGACTTTCACTTCCATGCGCGCCAGAGCGACACCGATGCAGCGATGCGGTCCGCCGCCGAAGCCGACGTGGCGGCCAAGGTTCACCCGCTCGATGTCGAACTTGCGCGGTTCGGGGAACACTGTCTCGTCATCATTGCCCGAGGCATAGACCAGCAACATGTGCGCGCCTTCGGGAATGGTGGTGCCGTTGACCACGGTTTCCCTGGTGCACATCCGGCTGAGCGCGCGCACTGGCGGCTCGTTGCGCATGTGCTCCTCGATGAAGCGGTTGAGCTTGCGGTCGTCATCGACGATGCTTTCCAGCAATTCGGCCATGCCGGGCTTGGTGGTGAGCACATAGAACAGGTTGCCGATTGCTGTGGCGGTTGTGTCGTTGCCGGCGATCAGCGTGGCACGGACCAGGCTGACGGCTTCCTCGAAAGTCAGCTTTTCGACCGTGCCGTCATCATTGGTGACGCTGGCATGGACCAGATCGGAGATCATGTCCTCGCGCGGATCGGTCTCGCGCTCCTTCATCTTGCCGATGATGTAGTTCTGCAGGTCAGCGATCTCGGCAGCGTTGGCAAGCATCTCCTCGCGGGTCTGCATGGCGCTGATCTGGGCGACCACCGCCCGCGACCAGCGTGAAATCTTCGTCTCGATGCCCGGATCGAGACCCAATTGCTCGACGATGATGCGGATAGTTATCGGGATCGAAATGTCGGTGACCGCATCGCAGGCGCCCTTGTCGGCGAATTCGGCGACCAGGTCTTGCA
>CAXNKI010000270.1:0-3565 GCA_964202645.1 Alphaproteobacteria bacterium
CACGCGCGCTAGATGACATAGCTAGGGGGTCGGCGGCAAGGAGACAGCTGTATGAAATTGTATGGATTTGCTGCCCCTTTTGCCATGTTGACAGCGCTTTTGCTCGCCGGCTGCGGTCAGGGGCAGGAACGCCAAGCCCCGCCGGCAGCGACCACTCGCGCAGAGCCCTTGCCCGATGTGCCGGTAATGGGGCCGGAATTGCGCGTGCTGGCCTTGGGCGACAGCCTGTTTGCCGGCTACGGCGTCAAGCGTGACGAGAGCTATCCTGCCCGGCTGGAAGCGGCGCTGCGCGCGCGCGGGGTCAATGCGCGGATCGCCAATGCGGGGGTTTCGGGCGACACCACGGCTGGCGGGCTGGAGCGGCTCGCATTCACGCTGTCCAGCCAGAGCCAACCGCCGCAGCTGGTGATTATCAGCCTGGGCGGTAACGATATGCTGCGCGGACTGCCGCCGGAGCAGACGCGCGCCAATCTTGACAGCATCGTCAGCCAACTTCGTGCGAAAGGCATCAAGGTCGTGTTGATGGGTATGCTAGCCCCGCCCAATCTGGGAGCAGACTATCGCGCCAAGTTCGATACGATCTACCCGGCGGTGGCGCAGAAGCACGGCGCGGTGCTGGTGCCGTTCTTCCTCCAGCCCTTGATGGGCAAGCCCGATCTGATTCAGGCGGACCGGATTCATCCCACGGCAACCGGGATAGAGGAGATTGTCGCGGCGACAGTGGGAGAGGTCGCCAAGGCGGCTGAGTGATCGTTACCCCTCGCGTACCACGCTTCCACCAGTCACTCGCCAAACCGCGGCTTCGCCCGCAATGGATTCGAACGGCGCCAGCTCGGTTCCGGTAAGCCAGACTTGCGCGCCGCTCTCCCGCAGCCGTCCAAACAGGGCCTCACGCCGCACCGGGTCGAGATGCGCGGCGACTTCATCGAGCAGCAACAGGCGCGGTCGTTCGGTTCCCAGCAGCCCGGCATGGGCCAGCACGATAGCGATCAGCATGGCTTTCTGCTCGCCGGTTGAACAGGCAGCAGCGGGCTGGTCTTTTCCGGCCATGGTCACGGACAATTCGTCGCGGTGAGGGCCGATCAGCGTGCGCTGGGCGGCGCGGTCGCGGGCGCGGCCCTGTTTCAGCGCTGCAGCGAGATCGGCCTGCATGATCGGACCACCCGGCACATAGCTCAGGCTCGGCCGTGCGAACGGGCCATCGGGCAGGGCCTCCAGTGTCCGGTCGAGCCGGCGAACCATGATCTGGCGCGCCTGCGCCACCATGGCGCCGGCTTCGGCAATCTGCGCCTCGATCCCGTCAAGCCAGGCGGGTTCGGGCTCGCGCGGATCGGCGAGCAGCTTGTTGCGCTCGCGCAAGGCCGCCTCCAGCTTTGCGGCATTGCGCGCGTGGCTGGGGGCGGGGCCCAGCACCATCCGGTCAAGAAACCGGCGCCGGGCGCTCGCGCCTTCGGCAAACAGGCGGTCCATGGCCGGGGTCAGCCAGCCGATGGTGAGCCGTTCCGCGAGCTCCAGCGCAGAAGCCTTTGCGCCGTTGACCTGCACCAGCCGGCGGCCCGGACCTTCGGGTGCTGCGCCCGTGCCTAGTCGCACAGCATCGTCGCCCACGCCAAGTTCGGCGCTGACGGAAAAGCCGCCGGGGCCGCCCTGGCGCGCCATTTCGGCGAGCGGCTGGTGGCGGAGCCCCCGCCCGGGTGCGAGCAGTGACAGGGCTTCCAGAACATTGGTTTTGCCAGCGCCGTTTTCGCCGACCAACAGGTTGAACCGCGCAGCGCCATCCAGCGCGCTTGTCCGGTGATTGCGGAACTGGGTCAGCTGGATGCGGTCAAGCACGTTACCGTCAGACCGAACCGGTCTTGGCGAAAGGGGAGAACTCGGTGCCGGTGTCGAACACTTCCACCCCTTCGCGGGCCTTGATCCAGCCGACGACGCCATAGGTCACCGGGGTCAGCAGTGCTTCCCACAGCACTTTGAGCGCCCAGTTAGTGACCATCACGGTGAGCACCGCTTCGGTCTCCCAGATGCCCAGGAACGCGACCGGATAGAAGATCGCGCTGTCGACTGCCTGGCCGAACACTGTCGAGCCGATGGTGCGGCTCCAAAGGTGCTTGCCCTTGGTCCAGATTTTCATCTTGGCGAGCACGAACGAGTTGACGAATTCGCCTGCCCAGAACGCCAGCATCGAGGCTATGACGATGCGCGGAACCTGGCCGAACACGCTTTCATAGGCCGCTTGCCCTTCCCACACATCGGCCGGCGGCATGGCGACCACAACCCAGCTCATGAAGGCCATGAAGATCATCGCGGCAAAGCCCGCCCAGATGCAGCGCCGGGCATTGGCGTAGCCATAGACCTCGGTCAGCACGTCGCCGATGACGTAAGAAACCGGGAAAAACAGGATGCCCGCGCCAAACGTGAAGCCGGCCAGGGTCGACAGCTTAGCCGCGCCGATCAGGTTCGACAGGAGCAGGATGGCGACGAAGCCCGCCATGACATAGTCGAAATAGCGGAAATGGCGGCGTGCGCCGGCTTTTCCATCGAGGGGCGTGAGCGACTGATCCATGAGCGACATGACTAACCGGGTTTACGCCGCGCGCAAGACACGCTTAAGGACAGTGCACAGCGCGCCCGTAGTTCAACTGGATAGAGCACGAGCCTTCTAAGCTTGGAGTTGCAGGTTCGAGTCCTGCCGGGCGCGCCAATTAATTCAATATGTTGTTATGATTTTTGAGTTCCATATAAGAGCCAGTATTCCTCACAGCATGCACATAGCTAGCACGAACCACATCCCTCGCTCGAGCAAGCGGACGACATTTCGCACATAGGCACTGCAGGCGCAGCGCGCTGAAGCCAGGCCCGAAGTCAGCCGGGCAACATAACGGCTGGGCGGGCGCAAATTCGTTGGCTGCAGGCGAACTCGGGCCGACAAGGCCGAACTGCGGATCAAAAGGCGGCTGCCCAGCGCATGTTCCAGCGCCTGCATGTTGTGGGTGACGGCGGGCTGGCTCAGCCCGAAGCTGCGGCTCGCTGCGCCGAGACTGCCGCGTTCGGTGACGACAACAAACTGCTCAAGATGTCGTATGTGCATGGCTTGGCATCCTCACCGGACGCTAGAATACCGCAAGCCGCAGGGGCCGCGATGGCCGCAGCGCGGATCAGACCACTTCGGCCAGCTCGGCAAAGCTGGCGTGATAACCGGCGCTGTAGGGATCGTCGAAGGCGCTGATGAAGTAGATTGCCCCGCTGAAGGCGAGGCTGAACAGCATCACCGAATAGGCCATGGCGACCCGGTTGCCGCCGTGCGAAAAGCCGATGGCGATTTGTGTCAGCAGCCCCATCAGGAACAATATCACCATATGGCGCGGCGGTATCTGGTTCCTGGCCAGTTCGAGCCTTTGCAGCCGTGCTGCCCGCACCGTCTCGAGCGCGGCGAGGTAGCTGCTGTTGACGCTGGTGTTGCCCTGAAAGGCACTGGACGCCGTGCCGATCTTGTAGAGTGTATGCAGCCCGGCCGGCGGCGGCGCGAAGGCGTCGACGCGTCCCGTGCTGCTCAGCTCCCGCGTCC
>CAXNKI010000271.1:0-3563 GCA_964202645.1 Alphaproteobacteria bacterium
ATGTGCTACCCGCCACAGAAAAAACAATGGAGGTAAGAAGGGGAGCCTATGTCCCAAATAAGAAATCCTGGCAAAAAACAGCAAAAACACCTATAAAATATTATGGACTAGTGAGGCATTCTAGAAATAAATTCAAGTCCCATTTTTCCGTCTTGCCTTAACTCTTTATCCTCGATATAGTCCGCCCATGATCGGAGCGTAGCGCAGCCTGGTAGCGCATCACACTGGGGGTGTGGGGGTCGGAGGTTCGAATCCTCTCGTCCCGACCAATCTTTTTCCAGCAATCCGGCCAAAGCAGCCAGCTATTGCGCGGCGGGCCTCGCGCGCCTATCGGACGGCCACCAACGGGCGCAATCGCCCTTTCGCCGCCGCATCCGGTCGCGAAATCCCGCAAGCAAGAGATTATGACCTTTGCAAACACACCCGCGCTTCTTGCCGAAGCGCTCGCAACGCGTGGTTACACCGAGTTCACGCCGGTTCAGGCCGCCGTGGTCGAGACCGAGGCGATTGGCCGCGATCTCATCGTTTCGGCCCAGACCGGCTCCGGCAAGACCGTCGCTTTCGGCCTCGCCATGGCCCAGGCCATTTGCGACGAGGAAGGCCGCGTGGTGCCCACCAACGCGCCGCTCGCGCTGATCATTGCGCCGACGCGCGAGCTCGCCATGCAGGTCAGCCGAGAGCTAGCCTGGCTCTACGCCGGTACCGGTGCACGGGTGCTGACATGTGTCGGCGGCATGAATCCATCGGTCGAACGGCGCGCCCTGGCGCATGGCGCGCATATCATCGTCGGCACCCCGGGCCGGCTGCGCGACCATCTCGAGCGCGGCGCGATGGAACTGCATGGCCTGAAAGCCGTGGTGCTCGACGAGGCCGACGAAATGCTCGACATGGGCTTTCGCGAGGATCTTGAAGAACTGCTGGATGCCACCCCCGAGGGCCGCCGCACGCTGTTGTTTTCGGCCACCATGCCCAAGCCAATCGTCGCATTGGCCCGCCGCTACCAGCGTGATGCCCTGCGCATCTCGACCGTCGGCGAAGAGCGCGGCCACGGCGACATCAGCTATCAGGCAATGGCCATTGCGCCGGCTGACATCGAAAATGTCGCGGTCAACCTGCTGCGCTATTACGAAGCCGACACGGCAATGTTGTTCTGCGCGACGCGCGACAATGTCCGCCATCTTCACGCCAGCCTGACCGAACGCGGCTTTGCCGTCGTCGCGCTGTCTGGCGAACATAGCCAGGGCGAACGCAACCAGGCGCTGCAAGCCTTACGTGATCGCCGCGCGCGGGTGTGTGTTGCGACTGATGTGGCCGCGCGCGGCATCGATTTGCCCAGCCTGTCGCTGGTCATCCATGTCGAAATCCCGCGCGATGCCGAAGTGCTCCAGCACCGCTCGGGCCGCACGGGCCGCGCCGGCAAGAAAGGCACGGCCATTCTGCTGGTCCCCTATCCGCGCCGCCGCCGGGTGGAAGGTATGCTGCGAAGCGCCCAGATCGCCGCTGAGTGGATCGATCCGCCGACTGCCGAGGCGATCCGCCGCGCCGATAGCGAGCGCCTGCTGGAAAAGCTGCTTGCGCCGGCCGAAGTGCACGACGAGGACCGCGAGCTCGCCGCGATGCTGCTGGAAAAGCGCAGCCCCGAAGAAATCGCTGCCGCCCTCGTCCATATGCACCGCTCCGCGATGCCCGAGCCCGAGGAACTGGTTTCCGCCGACGCCCCTCGCCCCACCGGCCCGCGCCCGGGCTTTGAGGGGAGCACCTGGTTCCGGCTCAATTGCGGCCGCAGCCAGAATGCCGATGCGCGCTGGGTGCTGCCGCTGTTGTGCCGCCGCGGTCATGTCAGCCGCAGCGAGATCGGCGCGATCCGCATCACCGCAAACGAGACACTGTTCGAAGTGCCTCAGGCCGTTGCCGCGCGCTTCCTTGAAGCCGTAGTCCGCACGGCAGGCGACGGGGACGACGGGGTTGAGATCACCCAGGTCGACGGCCCGCCACGCGAGGCTGCCCGCGAAAACCGCCGCGAGCGCAGCCACGACGGCCCGCCGCCGAGACGGCATGACTCTGGTCCGCGCCAGCAAGTCTCTGCGCCGCGCCAGCGCGATGCCGCGCCTGCCGCGCGGACTTACGTTGCAAAGCCACAGACCGAACGCCCGCAAGCCGAACGCGCGCCTTCCCATGCCGAACGCCCTGCTGAACGCGCGACAGAGGATCGACCGCAAGCCCGCAAGGCGCTGACCGTCCGTCCGCACGAGCCTCGCTCAGCGGGCCACAAGCCAGGCGGCCCCAAGTATGGCGGCCCGAAGCCCGGAGGATACAAGCCCGGAGGACCCAAGCGGGGCGGGCCCAAGCCAGGTGGGCCCAAGCCCGGCGGCGCCAAGGCAAAGTGGGGTAAACCGGACCGCAGCCGGTGATCCGGATTCTCGTCGATGCCGACGCTTGCCCGGTCAAGGATGAGATCTATCGCGTTGCCCAGCGCCACGGCGCGGCAGTCACTATCGTCAGCAACAGTCCGATCCGCACACCCCCGCTGGATTTCGTCGACCGGGTGGTGGTCAGCGATGGTTTTGACGCCGCCGACGACTGGATCGCGACGCGCGCCGGGCCGCGCGTGGTCTGCATCACCGCCGATATCCTGCTGGCGGACCGCTGCCTGAAGGCAGGCGCGCTGGCCATTTCGCCCACGGGCAGGCCCTTTACCCCCGGCTCGATCGGCGGCGCCATCGCCACCCGCGCGATTATGGCCGATCTGCGCGCCGGCGGCGAACAGCTCGGCGGCCCGGCCCCGTTCTCCAAGTCGGATCGCTCGCGCTTCCTCTCCGCGCTGGACGAAACACTCGTCCGGCTCGGGCGGATGGGCTAGGGCTGCTCCGGGTTTAATTGAGGCGCTGATGCTGCGGCTTTCGGGACTTTCACTGCCACTCGATCACGAGGCCGATGCGCTTGGTCCTGCCATTTGCGCGCGGCTGGGGATTGCACCCGAGTCCTTGCGCAGTTTTACCGTGTTCAAACGCGGCAACGACGCGCGGCGGCGCGGAGCGATCGTACTGGTCTATACGCTGGATGTCGATCTCGCTGACGAAGCCGAAGTACTGGCGCGGCTGGCAGGCGACAAGGACCTGCGGCTGACCCCCGACATGACCTATCGGCCACCAGTCCGCGCGCCTGAAGGCTGGTCCGGGCTCAGACCTGTCGTCATCGGCGCGGGGCCATGCGGCCTGTTCGCCGGGCTGATCCTCGCGCAGATGGGCTTCCGCCCGATCATCCTCGATCGCGGCAAAGTGGTGCGCGAACGGACCAAGGATACCTGGGGTCTGTGGCGCAAGGGCGAGCTCAACCCCGATTCCAACGTTCAGTTCGGCGAAGGCGGCGCGGGGACGTTCTCCGACGGCAAACTCTATTGCCGGGTCAAGGACCCGCGATTTCTCGGGCGCAAAGTGCTCGAGGAATTCGTCGCTGCCGGCGCACCGGACGATATCCTGTGGGAAGCCCACCCGCACATCGGCACTTTTCGCCTCGTCACCATGGTCGAAAGCCTCCGCCGCCAGATCGAGGAACTGGGCGGC
>CAXNKI010000272.1:0-3562 GCA_964202645.1 Alphaproteobacteria bacterium
GATAGCGGACACAGCAAGCAGCGCGGCGCGCGCGTGGTGCAAATCCCTGACCCCAGATCCATCATCGCCTGGGCAAAATCGCCGGCGCGCTGCTCCGGCGTAAGCTCTGCTGCCCGCCGGCGAATCTCCGCCCGCGCAGCGGGCAGCGGCTCGGCAATCGCGAACAACCGTGCCACCACTCGCTCGACATTGGCATCGACCACCACTGCCGCCTCGCCAAAGGCAATCGCGGCGACAGCTGCGGCAGTATAGGTACCCAGCCCCGGCAATGCGCGCAGCTCCGCCTCGCTGGCCGGAAACACCCCTCCCCGCGCCGCAACTTCACGCGCGCAAGCAATCAGATTGCGTGCACGGGCATAGTATCCAAGCCCTGCCCATGCGGCCATCACCTCGGCCTCATCAGCACCTGCCAGCGCCTCAACCGTTGGCCAACGCTCGGTGAAGCGCGCGAAATAGGGGATCACTGCGGCAACCGTGGTCTGCTGGAGCATGACCTCCGACAGCCACACCCGGTAGGGATCGGGAGCGGCCGCGCCCGGAGGCGCGCGCCAGGGCAGGTTGCGCGCGTTGCGGCCATACCAGTCGAGCAGGAGCGCAGCGGGCGAATCCGCATCCGGAGAATCTGAGCATGGCGCCATCGCGGCGCTATGCCATTGCCCGCAGCCCGGTTAAAGGTGCACCGCAATGAATCAGCCGACACCGCCCAAACCCCCGGCCAAACCCCCGGCCAAACCCGCCAAGGCCCAGCCGCGCCGCTATGAGCGTCCGCGCGGCGGGCAGGCGCGCGCGATTGCCGATCTGATGCCTGAAATCGGCCGCACGGCCTTCCGCCGCTTCGGCTTCGTTCAATCGAGCGTGGTCAGCCGCTGGCCTGAAATCGTCGGTACCCGCCACGCGCGGCTATGCGCGCCAGAAGCAATCCGCTTTCCCCCCGGCGAAAAGAGCGACGGCATCCTGCAACTCGTCGTCGTGCCTGCTCACGCGCCGATCATCAGCCATGTCATCCCCGAGATCATCGAACGGGTGAACCGCTTTTTCGGCTACAAAGCCGTGGCACGGGTGAAATTGCGGCAAGGCGAGGTTAAGCCACCGCCTGGCAGGGAAGCGCCCACCGCGCCGCCCAGCTTGCGCCCGATCCCGATGGAGCTCGGCGACAGCTTGCGCGACATTGGCGATCCCGAGCTACGCGCCGTGCTCGAATCGCTCGCGCGCAGCATGGGCGCGGCCAGACAGACAGAGGATCAGGACTAGAAAGATGCGTTACGCCCGAATTGCTGCCCTCGCCCTCTGCGCGCTGCTCACCATCGGCGCGCGCGGCAACTGGAACACCCAGGTCGCGGTCTCGCCGTCGGGCAGCCACGTGATCGGCAATCCCGCCGCCGCCACCAAGCTCACAGAATATGTCAGCTACACTTGCCCGCATTGCGCCGAGTTCGACCGGCAGGCCAGCGATCCGCTGCGGCTGATCTATGTCACCTCGGGCAAGCTCAGCCTCGAGATCCGCAATCTGGTGCGCGACCCGATCGATCTTACCGTCGCGATGCTAGCCAACTGCGGACCGCCGGCAAAATTCCTCGGCAACCACACCACTTTCCTGCGCCAGCAACCGCAATGGCTCGCGCGCGCCCAAAGCGTCGGCCCAGCATCGCAGTCCCGTTGGTCAAGCGGCACCGGGCTGTCGCGTCGCCGGGTGATTGCCGACGATCTCGGTTTCTACCGGCTGATGCAGGGCCGCGGCTATGACCGCACGGCAGCTGACCGTTGCCTCGCCGATGATGCCATGGCCCGCAGCCTCGCCGCCGGAAATGTCGAGGCCGAACGGATCGGCGTCACTGGCACTCCCAGTTTTCTGATCAACGGCGAATTGCTCGCAGGCACCCACGATTGGCCGACGCTGCAAGCGCAGCTTCGGACGCGGCTCTAGGGATTCTGTGGAGATATACCCCTTCCGCAAGGCCATTTCGCTTCTAAGCGCGGCCCGCTTGGGCTAGCTTTGCCGGCATCACTTTGATGAGGATCATTCGCATGTCGTTTCGCCCAGCCTCCCGCGCCATCATGCTAGCCGCAGCCCTTGCGCTCGGGCTTTCCGCTTGCAGCAAGGAAAGCGAAGGCACTGCCGGCCTTTCGGGCGAGCCGATCGCCAAAGTGGCCCCGCCCGCCGGCAAGTCCTGGGCCGACGATGTCGCCAAGACCCCCGAGGGCGGCTACCGCATGGGAAATCCTGCAGCACCGATCAAGCTGGTCGAATATGGCTCGCTGACGTGCTCGCATTGCGCGGAGTTTTCGGCAGAAGCATCGGCGCCCTTGCGCGATGAATTTATCGCCAGCGGCCGGGTAAGCTATGAGTTCCGCAATTTCGTTCGCGATCCGATGGATCTGACCGCGGCGCTGCTGACCCGCTGCGGCGCGCCGGAGAGCTATTTTGCGTTGACCGAACAGGCGATGGCGAACCAGCAGGCAATGTTCCAGAAAGCCCAGTCAGTCGGCGAAGCGGCCTACAATACGGCGATGAACCAACCCGATGGCAAACGGTATGCCGCTCTCGCCGATATCACCGGGCTGAGCGAGTTCTTCGCCGCGCGCGGGGTCGCCAAGGATCAGGCTGCAACCTGCCTTGCCAACAGCGCCGAGGCGCAGGCGCTGGCCAAACGCACACAAGATCAGGGCGAGCAGTTCAAGATCGAAGGCACACCGACCTTCATGATCAACGGCGGCGTGATCGGCTCGATGGGCTGGGCGGAGCTGCGCACCAAGCTGCAAACGCTCGGCGCACGCTGAGCGCCGGGACCGGCTTAAGGAGGCAGGCAGCCAGGCCATGCGCATCAAGCGGCTCAAGCTCAGTGGATTCAAGAGCTTTGTCGAGCCGGCTGAACTGCGCATCGAGCCGGGGCTGACCGGGGTCGTCGGGCCTAACGGTTGCGGGAAGTCGAACCTGCTTGAAGCGATCCGCTGGGTGATGGGCGAGGCCAGCGCCAAGTCACTGCGCGGCGGCGGCATGGAAGACGTGATCTTCGCCGGCACCGCGCAGCGCCCGGCGCGCGATTTCGCCGAAGTCGTGCTCCATGCGGAAGTCACCGGGCTTGGGGGAGACAACGACAGCGAGCTCGAAGTCGTCCGCCGGATCGAGCGCGGCGCGGGCAGTGCCTACCGGGTCAATGGCCGCGACGTGCGCGCCAAGGATGTCGCGCTGGTCTTCGCCGATGCCGCGACAGGCGCCCATTCGCCCGCACTGGTCAGCCAGGGCCGTATCGCCGCGGTGATCGCCGCCAAGCCAGCCGAACGCCGCCAGATGCTCGAGGAAGCCGCCGGGATCGCCGGACTGCACGTGCGCCGCAAGGATGCCGAGCAGAAATTGCGCGCTACCGAGGCCAATCTGTCGCGGCTCGACGACCTGATGGGCCAGCTTGATGCACAGATCGGCACGCTGCGCCGCCAGGCCCGTGCCGCCGAACGTTACACCGCCCTTTCGGATAAAATCCGACTTGCCGAAGCGCGGCTGGTCTTCGCCCGGTGGCGCGATGCCGCCGCTGCCGCCGAAGCCGCACTGGCCGAAGCACGCGAG
>CAXNKI010000273.1:0-3505 GCA_964202645.1 Alphaproteobacteria bacterium
GACGGTCCACACCGCGACCAAGCCCCATCTGGTGCGCTATAACGAGCGCATCCGCATCGCCGGTCAGCTGATTTCAGACGGCCTGCTTGCCAGTCTCCTCGCCGAAGTTCTGGATGCCAGCGAGGACCTGAACCCCAGCTTTTTTGAAGTCACCACGGCGGCCTGTTTTCTGGCCTTCGCGCGGCATCCGGCAGACGCCTGCGTGATCGAGGTCGGACTTGGCGGGCGCTTCGATGCAACGAATGTCATACCGCAGCCCGCAGCCAGCGGTATCGCTTCGCTTGGCATCGATCACGAGGCTTTCCTGCTGCGCCCCGAAGACGGCGTTCCGCAGGAACCGCTGGCACGGATCGCTTTCGAGAAGGCCAGCATCGCCAAGACCGGGACGCCGCTTGTGGCCCAGAAGTATCCGCGCGAAGTGGCCCGCGCAGTTGCCGAGACTGCAAAGTCGCACCGGGCCGAGCTGTTCATGCGCGGCCATGCCTGGGGGGCCGATGTGCGCGGCGGCGGCATTGAATACTATGACTGCTATGGCCCGCTGGCGCTGCCGCTGCCCACGCTTGCAGGTGTGCATCAGGCAGACAATGCCGCGCTCGCCGTGGCCATGCTGCGCCATCAGGACCGGGTGAAAGTTTCGCCGGAGGCCATAGCCGCCGGGATCGTCGCCGCACGCTGGCCGGCGCGGCTGCAACTGCTCGATAATGGCCCGCTAACCGCGCTGGTGCCGGGGCGAAAGGTCTGGCTCGATGGCGGGCATAATCCCGATGCGGGCGCGGCGATCGCGCGGCATTTTGCCGGTGGGGAAAAGCTGCATCTCGTGATCGGCATGCTGGCGAACAAGGACCCTGCCGCACTGGTCGCGCCCCTGCGAGGTCAATTGGCAAGCATCACCGCAGTGCCGGTTGCGGGGCATGACTGCCATCCAGCTTCGGCCTTTGGCGCAGATGCGAGCGGCGCGGATACGCTGGAGGCGGCGCTGAGCGCGCTGCCGCCGCAAGGCGATGTCCTGATTGCCGGATCGCTCTATCTCGCCGGAGAAGTGCTCAGGCGAAACAACCAGCCGCCTGATTAGCTGCCGCCGATTAGCTACCGATAGCCGCTTGTGCTGCCTGGCCATCGCCCTGCGGCGCGGCGAGGATTTCGCGCGTCACTTCACCCTTGGCGACCGTGTTGGTCATGGGATCGCCGACGGCGGAGCGGATGCCGGGCGCGGGCGTGCCGGCGCGGCTGGTGGTGTTGCGCTCCACATCGCTGCGCGGTGACTGGCCGCCGAACAGGGCTTCCAGCGTCTGGCTCTGGGTGTTGGTGTTCGCCGGGCGCGGCGCGCCGGGCTGGGGCGGGGTCAGCGCGAAATCGGGCGGTACGGCCAGCGGCATCTGGCGCTGCACGGCAAATTCATCGGGCCGGTCACGATTGAACAACCCGCCGCCGCCGCCGCAGGCGGAAAGCATGGCGGTCGTCGCGATGGCGAGGATGATGGCAGGTGTCTTGCGCATGGGATCAGGTTTCCAATTTGGCTGATGGCTTTTCGCGCGAAAGCAGCGAACGGGCAAGGATAATCAGAACGCCGATGGTGATAGCGGCATCGGCAATGTTGAAAATCAGGAAAGGTCGAAACGTGCCGAAATGGAGATCGGCATAGTCGACGACATGACCAAAGCGTGCCCGGTCCGTGATATTGCCCAGCGCGCCGCCGAGCACGAGCCCCAGCGCGAGGATATCGCCGCGCGCTGTCTCGCGCAGCATCCAGACCAGCACGGTGATTGCAATCGCGGCTGTGACCGCGACGAGAATCCAGCGCCCAGCGTCGCTTTCGGCGACAAACAGCCCCAGCGACACGCCGTAATTCTCGGTCCAGCGCAAGTCGAAGAAGGGCAGCACTTCGATCACACCGACCTCACGCAGCATCAAGGGCCCGATCATCAGCCACTTGACCAGCTGATCGATGGCATAGACGGCGGCGGCGAAGACGAGGCCGACGGTATGGCGCGGGGCGAGAGTCACGCGGCGTCCATGCCTGCCACGACCTTATCGCAGCGTGAACACAGTGCGCCGTCTTCGGCGACGTCGGGGAGATGACGCCAGCAGCGGCCGCATTTGTGGTGGGTGGTGCGGGTGACTGCAGTTTCTCGCTTGGGATGGACGGCAGCAACGATGAAGATTTCGGCCAGGTCTGTATCGCCGGGATCGCCAGGATAGCTGTATTCCACCTCAAGGCTCGATCGGATGACCTTATCGCGGCGCAGTGGCTCAATTTGTTCGTTGGCCAACATGCGAGAACCACGGATTTGTGCCCATTTGTGAACCAGCTCTGCGTCTTCCCTCGCGATGAGGGGTGGCCACTCCAGCAAATGCACCGAGCCACCATCGGGAAACCGCGTCCCCCAAACCTCTTCCGCCGTGAACACCAACACCGGTGCGGCATAGCGCACCAAGGCATGGAACAGCGTATCCAGCACCGTGCGGTAGGCCATCCGCTTTGGATCATCCGCCGCGTCGCAATAGAGCGAATCCTTGCGGATATCGAAGAAGAAGGCGGACAGGTCTTCGTTGCAGAAGTCGGTCAGTGCGCGGACGTAAGTGTTGAAATCGAAGTCGGCCACGGCCTGTTTCAGCGTCGCGTCAAGCTTCGCCAGCAGCGCCAGCACATAGCGTTCCAGCTCGGGCATTGCCGCCACATCGACCCGCTCGGCCTCCGAAAAACCGTCCAGAGCGCCCAGCAGATAGCGGAACGTATTGCGCAGCTTGCGATACTGATCCGCCACGCCCTTGAGGATTTCATCGCCGATGCGGTGGTCCTCGGTGTAGTCGACCGACAGCGCCCAAAGGCGAATGATGTCCGCGCCGTTGGTCTCCATCACCTTGATCGGATCGATGGTGTTGCCAAGGCTCTTGGACATTTTCATGCCCTTCTGGTCCATGGTGAAGCCATGGGTGAGCACTGCCTTGTAGGGCGCATGGCCGCGCGTTCCGCAGCTTTCCAGCAAGCTAGACTGGAACCAGCCGCGATGCTGGTCGCTACCTTCGAGGTAAAGGTCGGCCCATGGCCCTTCATAACCCGCCGGGCGCATCAGATCGGGCCATCTGCCGCTTTCCAGCACGAAGGCATGAGTGCAGCCGCTGTCAAACCAGACGTCTAGAATGTCAGTAACACGTTCGTAGTCCTCGGCCTTGTAGTCAGCGCCGAGATATTCCTGCGCGCGGGCCTCGGACCATGCGTCCACCCCGCCTTCGCGGATGCCCGCGACGATGCGCGCATTGACCGCCGGGTCGTCGAGATACTGGTTGGTGCCCTTGGCCACGAACAAGGTGATCGGCACGCCCCAGGCGCGCTGGCGCGAGAGCACCCAGTCCGGCCGGCCTTCGACCATCGAGCGGATGCGGTTTTCGCCCTTTTCAGGCACCCAGCGGGTTTCGGTGGTGGCCTTGAGAGCCTTTTCGCGCAGCCCGCCTTCATCGCCCATCGGCACAAACCATTGCGGCGTGCAGCGATAGATCACCTTGG
>CAXNKI010000274.1:0-3504 GCA_964202645.1 Alphaproteobacteria bacterium
CGGCAGGGGCTTTGGGGAAACAAAGTTCGCTGTTATGAGGCCCCATGAGCCTCACCCCGCAATGGCTGGACGAATTGCGCGCCCGCGTGACGCTGTCGGGCGTCATTTCGCGGACCACGCGGCTGACCAAGGCAGGGCATGAATTCAAGGCCTGTTGCCCGTTCCACAACGAGAAATCGCCCAGCTTCACGGTCAACGATGCCAAGGGTTTCTACCATTGCTTCGGTTGCGGCGCACATGGCGATGTCATCCGCTGGATGACCGACCAGCGCGGGCTGAGCTTCATGGACGCGGTCAAGGAACTGGCGAGTGAGGCCGGGATGGAAATGCCCGCCCCCGATCCGCGCGCCGCTGAGGCCGCGCAGCAACGCGATTCGCTGCACGATGTCATGGCGGCAGCGCAGGCGTGGTTCGTCGAGCGGCTCGCCTCGGATGAAGGCGCAAAGGCGCGCGCCTATCTCGCGACGCGCGGCTTCGATGCGCATACCATGCAGCGCTTCGGCTTCGGCTATGCCCCCGAAGGCCGGCAAGCGATGAAGGCAGCGCTGAGCCAGTTTCCCGATGCCATGCTGATCGAAGCGGGCCTGCGCATCGCGGTCGATGATAAAGAGCCCTACGACCGATTTCGCGGCCGGCTGATGCTGCCGATCGAGGACGCGCGCGGGCGGGTGATCGCATTTGGCGGCCGCATCCTCGACGCGGGCAAAACAGATGCGCCCAAGTATCTGAATTCGCCTGATACCCCGCTGTTCGACAAAGGCCGCACGCTCTACAATCTCCACCGCGCCGGGCCGGTTTCGCGGCAATCAGGCCGGCTGGTGGTGGTCGAAGGTTATATGGATACGGTAGCGCTGGCCGCCGCCGGGATCGGCGATGCGGTTGCGCCCTTGGGCACCGCGCTGACCGAGCGCCAGCTCGAACTGCTGTGGCGGCTGGTCGAGACGCCAGTGCTGTGTTTCGACGGCGATGCCGCCGGCCAGCGCGCTGCGATGCGCGCGGTGAGCCGGGCCCTGCCGCTGCTGCGCCCGGCGCACAGCCTCTCGATCGTACGGCTGCCCTCAGGGATGGACCCGGACGACGTTGTAAAACGCGACGGCGCGGCCGCGATGGAGCGGTTGTTGTCCGGTGCGGCGAGCCTGCTCGATACGCTGTGGGAGCATGAGCGCGATGCCCTGCCGCTGGCCACGCCGGAGACCAAGGCCGGGCTCAAGGCGCGGCTCAAGGACCACGTCGATACCATCGCTGACCCTGAAATCCGCGCGCTCTACTGGCGCGAACTGCAGGAACGCTATTCCGCCTTTGCCTTCCCCAAGCGCGAACCGCGCGAATGGCAGGGCAGCGGCAAGAGCGAGTGGCGCCCGGGAGCCCGCGCGGGCGGGCGCCCGCCCCCGCCGCCGCGCCCTTCGCCCGCGATGGCACAGCGGCTTAACCGCTCGGCTCAGGGCGGCGCACGCGAGGCACTGGCGGTGGCGGTGATCGCTGGGCTGATGCGCTATCCTGGGCAGATTGCCCGCCATGCCGATGCGCTGGTGCGCACGCCCGGGCTCGACCCGCGCTTCGACTTGCTGCTCGATGCGAGCGAAGCCGGCGCGCGGCTTGAAAACGAGACGATTGCCACCATATTCGAGAGCACTGGCCTGACAGCTCCAACGCCCGCCGACTACGCACGCATCCCCTGGCCCTTCCTGCGGGATGGCGCGGATGCCAGCAAGGCGTGCGAGGCGCTGGCAGCGGCAGTGGCCATGCTGACCGAGGAACCTGCGCTCGATGCCGCGATAGCCGCGGCGACCGAGCGCTTCGATCTGGAGGAGCAGGCGCGATTGCGGCAACGCAAACTCTTTCTTGCCGAGCGGCTGCGCGAAGTTTCGCAAGGCCCTGGCGAAGAGGGCAAGGTTGCCAACACCATATAGTAGAGAGAATGCTGGAATTACGCGCCGCCATAGGGCACAGGGCGGCGACTTACGTATAATCCGGCTTTGCCTGCCCGAAATGCAAGACAGCGAGACAGATCTGCAATGATGGATATCGAACCCAGCGACGACATGACCGGTGAGGCCGCCGAAGGCGTCGATTCGCCGCTTATCGACCTCAACGAGGCCTCAATCAAGAAGCTGATCGCCCGCGCCAAGCGGCGCGGCGTGATCACGGTTGACGAGCTCAACGAGGCGCTCCCGCAGGATCAGATGACCTCCGAGCAGATCGAGGACATCATGTCCGCGATCAGCGAGATGGGCGTCAACATCGTCGAAAGCGACGAGGACTCGGTCGATCCCGACGAGAAGGAAGTCGACGAAGTCGATGACAACGACGGCATGTCGGAAAAGCCGGCGCTGGAAAAGAAGAAGGAAACCATCGAGCGCACCGACGATCCGGTGCGTATGTACCTGCGCGAGATGGGCGCAGTCGAACTGCTCAGCCGCGAGGGCGAAATCGCCATCGCCAAGCGGATCGAAGCTGGCCGCGACACGATGATCCTGGGGCTTTGCGAAAGCCCGATCACTTTCCACGCCATTATCCAGTGGTCTCAGGCGCTCAACAACGAAGAGATGCAGCTGCGCGAGATCCTCGATCTTGACGCGATGCTTTCCAAGGAGCCTGCGCCTGAAGCAATGGCTGACGACGCCGAGGAAGAAGTCGACGGCGAAATCAGCGAGAAGATCGCCGGGCCGAGCTACAAGGAAGAAGAAGAAGTCGAGGACGAGCCCGCTGCCAAGGGGGACGATGACGACGACGACCAGATCGAACGCCGGATGCGCCCGGTTGACGACGAGGAAGAGGACAACACCCTCAGCCTCGCGCAGATGGAAGCCCAGCTGAAGCCCGAAGCGCTGGAGAAATTCGCGCACATCACCCAGCTGTTCAAGAAGTTCGAGAAGATCCAGGCCTCGCGGCTGGAGCACATGGGGCTCGGCAACGATTTTCCGAATGCCAAGGAAAAGCAGTATCAGGCGCTGCGCGAGGAGCTGACCGCAGAGGTCGAGTCCGTGCATTTCCACGCGACCAAGATCGAATATCTGGTCGACAACCTCTATGCATTCAACCGGCGCCTCTCCGCGCTGGGTGGCCAGATGCTGCGGCTTGCCGAGCGTCACAAGGTCAACCGCAAGGACTTCCTCGACAGCTACGTCAGCCACGAGCTTGATGATGGCTGGCTGGGCGCGCAGGCCGCCAAGGACAAGAAGTGGGCTGCCTTCGCTCAAGAGGAAGCAGAGCCTGTTGAACGCATCCGCGCCGAGATTGCCGACATTGCCTCGGCCACCGGCATGGCGCTCCCCGAATTCCACCGCATCGTCAACATGGTCCAGAAGGGCGAGCGCGAGGCGCGCATCGCCAAGAAGGAAATGGTCGAGGCGAACCTGCGGCTGGTGATCTCCATCGCCAAGAAATACACCAATCGCGGCCTGCAATTCCTTGATCTTATTCAGGAAGGCAACATTGGCCTGATGAAGGCGGTCGACAAGTTCGAGTATCGCCGCGGCTACAAGTTCTCGACTTACGCGACCT
>CAXNKI010000275.1:0-3502 GCA_964202645.1 Alphaproteobacteria bacterium
CAGCGACGTCTGCTGGCAGGTTGATTTCCCGGGTGCGCACAAATGCCAGCTCGGCCGCTGCTGCCGCGCGGCCCAACTGCCAGCTGGCGCGGTCCAGCGTCAGCCGCCCGGCGATCACCCCGCCCGCGCCATCCGAGCGAATCAGGAGCGGCCCGGTGACGGTCGCGGCCATGTCCTCGCGCGCCAATATCCGAGCGCCGCGCGCAGCGAGGCGCAAGTCGATGCCGGGACCCCGCTCGCCGATACCGGAGAAGTCGAACGTCCCGCTGCCAGCGATGCTGCCGCCACCATCAGTGCGGCCCGACAGGCTGGAAAGCACCAGCCGCGATCCCGCAAATGTTCCGCGCGCAGCAAGGCCCGTTACCCGCGCTCCAGTGAGCGTGCTTTGCAGTTCCATGCCGCTGCCCGCCAGCGAACCGCGGATTGATGGCGCGGCTGCCGTCCCGGTCATATCAGCGGCGACCGAAATCGGTCCGGTAAGGTCAAAAGTCTCAAGCGCGGCGAGCCGCCACAGCGCGTCGGCAGGGCCGTTGTAGCGCAGTTGGGCAAACAGCGCGCCGTTCTGGATGCGGTCCGCCAATGAGCCCGCGCGGGCAAGCCCGGTCACCCGCCCCTGCAAACGCCCGCGCACCGCACCGCCTTCGCTGGCTATCGCGCGCAGCTCGAGCCGTTCAGGCAACAGCACGCCGGTCAGCGCCAGGTCCATCGGGCGCGAGGTCAGCGTCAACCCGGATCGAGTGAGCCCGGCGACGCGCACCTTGAATTCGCCGGCCGGCGCGGCGCTGCGGCTGGTGCGATAGTCGATCAGGCCGGAAATCCGACCGCCCAACCCCAGCTCGCCAAACAACCCGTCGGCCAGCGTCAACGGCATGTCAGCAAGCGCAAGGTGCAACTCGCTGGTGCCGCCGCCAAACAGCCCCGAGGCAATGGCCCGGCCGCCGGCATGGTTGACCTGTGTCGGCGCCAGCCGCCAGCCCGCCGCCTCGCGGGTCAGCGCCGCGCGGCGCGGCAGCATGATACGTTGCCCGGCAAACTGCCCCTGCGCCGCCAGCGTCAGCCGGTCGGGCGCGATGTCGCCCAGCATCTGCAATTCAAACCGGCTGCCGCGCCGCCCGGCAAGCGATGCAGTGAACTGGCCCCGGCCATCGGTCATGCTGGCATTGGCAGCGACGCGCCCGAGGAACAGCTGTCCCTGACCGATGCCCTGACCAGAGAGATTGCCGGTAATGGAGGTGTGGCCTTTGCGCAGGAGGCCTTGCGCCTCGATGCGTGCGAGCGCGATGACGAGCGGCTTGTCGCCGCCGAAGCGCGCATCTTTGGCGTTGAGCGCCACGGCAAAACCCTGGCCGCCACCTTGCGGGGTCAGATCGATCGTCCCTTCCACACCGCCGCCGGAGAGTGCCAGCCGGCCGCGCGCCGCGCCGCTGGCGAACATCAGATCGCCGGTGATTGCGGTCTTCCAGACCTCCAGCCGTTCGACCGCGATGCGCGTGGCGCCGCCTGGCTGGACGAACAGGCCCAACGCACCCTGGAACGGCCCCAATGTCGATTGCCCATTGGTCTCGATGTGGAAGCCGCCCTTCACGGGCGCGAGCGCGATGCGCACCTCCTTGAGGCCAGCTGCGGGCAGCGGATCGGCGAACGTCAGCACCGCGCGCGGGCCGTCAGCGGCGATGTCAGCGTTGATCGTGAATGGCCCGAAATCGCTCTGCCTGCCCTTGCCGCTGAACGTCGTGCGCCCGCCCGGCAATCTGCGACCAGCAAGCCCCATGGCGAGCTTGCTGCCGCTCAGCGTCGCGCGCTCGAACAGAACCGGAGCATTCTGCCCAAGCTGCACTTTGCCCCCGAAACGGATACCGGTGCCGGCAATCGACGTGAGCGTGGGATTGTCTACGCGGACCATGCGGCCTTCAAGATCGGCACTGAGCGCCCAGGGCGCGGTCCCGAAGCTCGCCGCCAGCCGCCCACCGGCATCGATGCTGCCCAGATCGGCAAGGTTGAAACCGCGCGCGGCGAAAGGCCCCGCCACGCCATAGCCGCCGCGCGCAAGGTCCCCCCGCAATGCGAGGCTGGCGGCAAGCCCGGGCACACTCAGCATCAACCTGTCACCGGAAAGCTGAGTGCCGGCCAGCACCAGATCGCCGCTGAGGCGCACCGGGGCAAGGCGCGGATCGAGCCCGGGATCGCCCGTCACAAGCCGCGCGGCGCCTGCGCTCAGCGGCACGCGCCATTTGCCTTCTGAGAAGGTCGCAAGGCCGCTCTGCTGGAATTGTTCGACGCGAAGCGTGCCGCTGGTAAGGCGGGACAGGATCAGGCGGTGTTCGACTTCCAGATCGCTGAAGGTCCCGTCGAGCCGCGCGGTCAGCGCGCCGCCCTCAATCCGTGTGCCCGGAAACAACGCTTCGCCGTCGAAACCGGCGGCAGTCAGGCGAAAGTCAGTGACGCTGTTACGGCTCAGATCAACCTCGCCTTTCGCCAGCAGGTTCAGCGCGGCGCCAGCCAGCGTGGCCTCTCCGTTGAGCCGTCGTTCGATGAAGGTGCCGCCCGCCATAAAGGCCAGTGATTGACCCGCAGCGCGCGCAGCAATCCCGTCCAGCATGTCCCCTGGCCAGACCAGCCCTGCCAGGTCATAGCGTCCGGCGCGGCCCGTGAGGCGCAGAGCGGCAAGTTGGCGACCGTCGACCTTGGCCAGCAAACCGCCCTGCCACGTGCGCCAGCTGCCCTTCCCGGCGAGCGCGATATCGACTGCCGAATCCGCCCCGTTGAGCCCCGCAAGCAGCCCGCCCTTGGGCGCGTGATAGTCGAGCTTCAGATCAAAACGATCGGCCTCTGGCGCGGCATCGAGCAGTAGCGCCAGCCGGTCTGTGCCGCCCAGCCGGGCGTCAGTGAGGATCAGCGCGCGCCCTGCGCGAATATCCACCTTGCCGACAAGATCAACCTTGCGCGCCGGCCC
The DNA here is from genome assembly GCA_964202645.1 of Alphaproteobacteria bacterium. Lineage (GTDB taxonomy): Bacteria > Pseudomonadota > Alphaproteobacteria > Sphingomonadales > Sphingomonadaceae > Novosphingobium. The sequence goes on from CAXNKI010000275.1 coordinate 2,954, forward strand.
GGCAACGCCTTCGTTCACCGTCATGCCGGCGATCTCGAAGCGATCAATGCGGATATCGAATGAAGGCAGCAGTGGCGCATCAGGATCGCCCGGGCGCAACTTGGGAAGACGCAAGAGCCGCCCACGCCGCAGAGTCAGTTCACGAATATCAAGGCCAGTGGTCAACCAGGCTTGCGGCCGCCAGTCGAGCTCGACGACCGGCAGCCGAGCGAATTCGCCTTGCGGATCGAACAGCCGCACATCGCGCAGCCGTGCTTCGCGGTAAATCGAACCTTCAATCCGCCCAACTTCGATGCGCAGGCCCGATTTGAGCCCAAGCGCGGCAATGCGGTCAGTGATCAGGCGGTGGCCTAGCTGGGTATCGAGCGTGAACAGCAGCGCGGCCACGGCGGCAATCAATAGCAGCGGAGCGGCCAGCCAGCGCGGCCAGCGCTTGCTAGCCGCTGGTTTCTCAGCAGCGGAAGGCGCCTCCTGCGTCATCAGAACGACTGCCCCAGCGCGACATAGACCGCCACCGGACTCTCGCCGGCCCGGCGACCCAGCGGCGTG
>CAXNKI010000276.1:0-3456 GCA_964202645.1 Alphaproteobacteria bacterium
CCGGCTCTATATCACTGACGGCGTTGATATTAACCGCGAATACTATCTCTCGATCCTGGTCGACCGCGCCACCGGGCGCGTCGCGATGATCGCCTCGACTGAAGGCGGCATGAGCATCGAGGACGTCGCGCATGAGACACCCGAGAAGATCGTCACCATCACCATCGACCCGGCTGAAGGTTTCCAGCCGCATCATGGCCGCGCAGTGGCCTTTGGGCTTAAGCTGAAGGGCGATCTCAACAAGCAGGCGCAGGTCCTGGCAAAGCAGCTGTATGATGCCTTTACCGCGCTCGATTGCGCGATGATCGAGATCAACCCGCTGGCCGAATGCGGCGACAAGCTGATGGTGCTCGATGCCAAGATGAGCTTCGATCCCAACGCGCTCTATCGCCACCCGGATGTCGAAGCCCTGCGCGACGAGACCGAGGAAGATCCGGCTGAAGTTGAAGCCAGCAAGTATGACCTCGCCTACATCAAGCTCGACGGCAACATCGGCTGCATGGTCAATGGCGCGGGCCTTGCCATGGCGACGATGGACATCATCAAGCTCAATGGCATGTTTCCGGCCAACTTCCTCGACGTTGGCGGCGGCGCGACTACCGAGAAAGTGACCGCGGCGTTCAAGATCATCCTGTCCGATCCGGCAGTGAAGGGCATTCTCGTCAACATCTTCGGCGGCATCATGAAGTGCGACACTATTGCCGAGGGCATCATTGCTGCGGCCAAGGACGTGAACCTTTCGGTTCCGCTGGTCGTGCGTCTCGAAGGCACAAACGTGGAGCAGGGCAAGGCGATCCTCGCCAAGTCTGGCCTCGCAATCGTGCCGGCGGACGATCTGGGCGATGCGGCGCGCAAGATTGTGGCGGAAGTAAAGAAGGCAGCTTGAGCCTGCAGGGCTGACGCTGCACGTGTGCAGTAGCAGCCCTCTTGGGGGGCTTGACGTTGTTCGCATCTGCGGCAATGGCGCGAATCTAAAATTTAATCGTTCGGCTAAAAAGGACCGCAAGCGATGAAGATTATCGTCCCCGTCAAGCGGGTGATTGACTATAACGTGAAGCCCCGGGTCAAGTCCGATGGCACCGGTGTCGATCTCGCCAACGTCAAGATGTCGATGAATCCGTTCGACGAAATCGCCGTTGAAGAGGCGATTCGTCTGCGAGAGAAAGGCGTTGCCACGGAAATCATCGCCGTGTCCGTCGGCCCGCAAAAAGCGCAGGAAACCTTGCGTACTGCGCTCGCGATGGGCGCCGACCGCGCTATTCTGGTGATGACCGATGATGAGGTTGAGCCGCTGGCAGTCGCCAAGATCCTCAAGGGCATTGCCGATGAGGAGGCCCCCGGCCTCGTCATCCTCGGCAAGCAGGCGATCGACGACGATTGCAACCAGACGGGGCAAATGCTCGCCGCGCTGATGGGCCGACCGCAGGGGACTTTCGCTTCGGAAGTCACTGTCGATGGTGAGTTTGTCACGGTGAAGCGCGAAGTTGATGGCGGGCTTGAGACAGTGAAGCTCAAGATGCCGGCCATCGTCACGACTGACTTGCGTCTCAACGAGCCGCGCTATGCCTCGCTGCCCAACATCATGAAGGCGAAAAGCAAGCCGCTCGCAAACAAGACCCCGGCTGACTACGGCGTCGATACCGCGCCCCGCCTCAAGACGCTGAAAGTCGTTGAACCGCCGGTGCGCAGCGCCGGGATCAAGGTGGCGGACGTCGATGCCCTCGTCGCCAAGCTCAAGGAACTGGGAGTCGCATCATGAGCGTTCTCGTTTATGCCGAACATGACAATGCCTCGCTGAAGGATGCCACGCTCGCTGTGGTCACTGCCGGCACGGCGCTGGGCGAAGTCCACGTGCTGGTCGCTGGTTCCGGCTGCGGCGCTGCCGCCGATGCCGCTGCCAAGATCGCTGGCGTTGCCAAGGTGCTGAAGGCCGATGATGCGGCTTATGCCAACCAGCTCGCTGAAAACGTTGCGCCGCTCGTCGCCGGACTGATGGCCGGCTATGACGCCGTGCTGTTTCCCGCCACCGCCCACGGCAAGAACATTTGCCCGCGCGTCGCCGCTCTGCTCGATGTCATGCAGATCAGCGACATCCTCTCGGTCGAAGGCCCCAAGACCTTCACCCGGCCGACCTATGCCGGCAATGCCATCGCCACGGTCGAATCGAGCGATGCCAAGCTGGTGATCACCGTGCGCGGCACGGCTTTCGCCAAGGCGGAAGCCAGCGGCGGTTCGGCAAGCGTCGAAGCGGCTTCGGGCGCAGGCGACGCAGGCATTTCCTCCTTCGCGGGTGCTGAAATCGCCAAGCTGGAGCGGCCGGAACTGACCAGCGCCAAGATCATCGTCTCGGGCGGCCGCGCATTGAAAGATGCAGCGACTTTCGAACAGGTCATCTTCCCGCTGGCCGACAAGCTGGGTGCTGCTGTTGGCGCCAGCCGCGCGGCAGTCGATGCGGGCTATGTGCCCAACGACTATCAGGTCGGCCAGACCGGCAAGATCGTCGCTCCGGAATTCTACATCGCCATCGGCATCTCTGGTGCGATCCAGCATCTCGCCGGCATGAAGGACTCCAAGGTCATCGTCGCGATCAACAAGGACGAGGACGCGCCGATCTTCCAGGTGGCCGACATCGGCCTGGTCGGCGATTTGTTCAATGTGGTGCCGGAACTGACCGGCAAGCTCTGAACCGGATCCTTCCCGCCAAACAGAAAAACCCCGGCCTTACCGCCGGGGTTTTTTCTTGGCCCGCGCCCGCCGATTGCCTAGCCTGTCTGCGGGCGAGGCAGGGAGAGGCACAATGGACGCACGCATGCAGGAACTCTGGGATCACCACGAGATTCGCCAGCTGCTTGCCACTTATTGCCACGGCTGCGACCGGATGGACGAAGTCGAGATGGCCTCGACCTATGCTGCGGATAGCTGGGACGATCACGGCCCGCGCAAGATGGAGGGTCGCCAGTTCTCGATCGACACGGTGGAAGAGGCGAGCCGCACTACCACAGTGGTCAGCCACATGCTCGGCCAGTCGCTGATCCGGGTGGATGGGGATGAGGCCGGGGTGGAGACCTATTTCATCGCCACCCTGAAGTATCCGCCCAAGGGTGGCGTGGAGACGCTGAACCAGCTTGGCGGGCGTTATGTCGACCGGCTGGTGCGCGAGCACGGCCAGTGGCGAATCTCCCGGCGCATCTGCGTGCGCGAATGGTCAAGCTCGCAGCCTGTGGTTGGCGATTTTCTGGCAAAGGCCGGGTTTGTGCAAACGCAGCGCGGGCAGGAAGATGTTTCCTATGCGGCGCTGGGTATGGCCCATTCAGGCAACCCGTGGCTTGGGGGAGGCGACAGGGGCTTAAAGCCACGCCCCCAGCGCATGCAGCAGCACCCCTACCAGTCCGCCCACCAGCGTCCCGTTGATCCGGATGAACTGTAAATCCCGCCCCACCGCGCCCTCGATGCGGT
>CAXNKI010000277.1:0-3453 GCA_964202645.1 Alphaproteobacteria bacterium
AACTATTTCCCCGCCGAGGACCGCGATTGCGCGCTGCTCTATGTGGCGAACCACATGGTCGAGCCGATGGCGCCGCGCAATCCTGAGGACATGACCAAGCCCTATGCGCGGATGTCGGCCAAGATTGGCCAGGCGTTTCATTCTTTCGAGCTGAAAGTCGAGGACGGCAAGGCCGCCAGTCAGGCGTTTCGCGATGCCGGGGCTGTGACGGCCAGCGACTACGGCGTGTTCTTCTTCGTGAAGCCCGAATCGACCGGCGGCGTGCTGGTCGAGGTCTGCGAAACCGGCATGCCGAACGATCCGTATGACCGCCCGGGCGGCTGGGGGCCACAGGTCGGCACTGGTCATGCCTCGGGCGTCGAGCGGCTCAATCACATCGCCTGCGTTACCGCCGAGATCGACAAGGCGGTGCAGTTCTTCACCGGATGCGTCGATGGCAAGGTGCTGTCCGACGAGCACACCAGCCAGCCCCAGCCCGCCCGGCGTGTGGTGATCCGCATTGGCGACACCAATGTCGCCTTCATCCAGCCCGATGACACTGCCGCCGGCCCGCTCGGCGCATTCCTGGCCAAGAAGCAGAACGGTATCTATGCGCTGGTATGGCAGGTTGCAGACGCCGAGCGCGCGAAAGCGCATTTCACCGGCGGCCAGCTCAAGCTGCGGCTGACCGAAGAAGACTGCGTGTCGCCGGGCTTTGCCATTGATCCAGAGGACTTCTTCGGCGGGCGGCACGAATTCGTCACGGGTTAGGTCAGACCACCGCTTCGCTCTCCAGCACGCAGTCATCGCCGCTCGCCATCTCGATCTGCACGGTCGCATGGCCGATGCCGAACTTGTGCTCCAGTTTATGCGCCAGCGCGTGGAGGAAGGCGTCACCAGGGTGGCCGGCCGGGATTACCAGATGTGCGGTCAGCGCGGTCTCGGTAGTGCTCATCGGCCAGATGTGGAGATCGTGCACCGCGCTCACGCCCGCCTGCGCCGCCAGGAAGCCGCGCACTGCAGCCTCGTCGATCCCGTCGGGCACGGCTAGCAGTCCCATGCGACCGGCATCGCGCAGCAGGCCCCAGCTGCCCCAGGCGATCACGGCGACGATCACCAGCGAGGTGACCGGATCGATCCAGCTCTGCCCGGTCAGCAGCACTGCCAGCCCCGCCACGACCACGCCCGCCGAAACTGCCGCATCGGCCATCAGGTGCTGGAAAGCGGCGCGCAAGTTGAGATCGCCCTTGCGGCCCTTGGCGAACAGCATCGCGCTGGCGCCGTTGACCACGATGCCCAGCCCCGCAACCAGCATCATTGTGGCCCCAGCAACCGGCGCGGGATCGGCAAGGCGGCGAAGCGTTTCCACCAGGATCGCCCCGAGCGCCAGCCAGATTAGCGCCGCATTGGCGATAGCCGCAAGGATCGATGAGCTCTTGAGGCCATAAGTGTACCGCGCGGAAGGCGGTCGCTGCGACAGCCGGCTGGCGCCCCAGGCGAGCACCAGGCTGAGCACATCGGAGAGATTGTGCCCCGCATCCGCCAGCAGCGCCAGCGAGCCGCTGAACAGCCCCGCCGCGACTTCGGCCACGACGAACGCTGCGTTGAGCCCGATCGCGAGGGCAAAGGCGCGGCCATGGCTGTGAGCGTGGCTGTGGCCAAGGCCGTGCGCATGGTCGTGATGATGATGTCCCGAACTCATAAGTGGCCTGTTGCACAAATGCCGCAATGCAGCAAGAATCGCACGTCGCCTTTGCCCCTCATCACCGAAACCGCATTCCGTTGTCTTGTTCCTGTCATATTTGTCAGTAGGCTGCTGCGCAGAACTGCAGCAAGTCCGAAATATCGGGCGGCAGCAGTGTCACCACACTGTAACCTAAATCGATCACCGACACCGACCATGCGGGCACGGACCCGCCAGGCCTATCGCGGCCACTTCGCAATGCTAACCGCAATGAGGGAAATCACCATGCAGTTCCGCTTCCAACTTGCCGCTTCCACCGCAGGCCTTTCGATTGCCTTTGCGCTTGCCGCCCCGGCCATGGCGCAGTCCACCGGCTCGATCGATTTCAGTGAACCAATCATTGTCACCGGAACGCGCAATCAGGTCCAGGCCGTCGCCGGCATTGCCGCGCCCGATTCGGCAAAGGCCAAGGCTGTCCTCACCCAGGAAAACATCATCCGGCAGAACCCTGGCCAGTCGATCTTGGATACGATCAACCAAGTTCCCGGTGTCAGCTTCCAGAACAATGATGCCTATGGCTCGGCCGGCGGTACGCTCAACATCCGCGGTTTCTCGTCCGACCGTGTCAGCCTCACGTTCGACGGCGTGCCGCTGAACGATTCGGGCAACTATGCCGTCTATTCAAACCAGCAGGTCGATCCTGAAGTGATCGAGCAGGTCAACGTCAACCTTGGCACCACCGATGTCGACAGCCCGACAGCATCGGCGGCTGGCGGTACGGTCAACTTGCGCACCAAGACGCCAGATCGCGATTTTGGCGTGAACATCTCGGCTTCGCTCGGCGAATTTTCCTTCTATCGCGTTCACGCCAAGGTCGAAACCGGCGATCTCAACGCTTCGGGGCTGCGTGCGTATGTCGCGGGCAGCAAGACCGAGAACAACGTGCCGTTCAACAATTATGGCCGGATCGACAAGACACAGGTCAACGCCAAGATCTATCAGCCGCTGGCTGGCGGCGACTTCATCGCCATCGCGGGTCACTTTAACCGGAACCGCAACAACTTCTTCGGCTCGCTGCCGCTGCGCTTGGATGTCGGCAGGGTGGTTGGCTCGGCAGCCGGCAACCGCTTCCCGGCCAATTCCGACGAGCGCAAGTATCTGATCAATTTCCCCTGCACCATTCCCGCCGGGTTAGCCGGCGTGGCTGAAGCGGCGAACACCTGCGGCACCGAATTCGACCGCCGCTACAATCCGTCGGACACCGGCAACATCCGCCTCAGCTCGCGCTTCACGCTGTCCGACCAGTTGGTGCTCACTTTTGATCCTAGCTTCCAGTTCGTCAAGGCGAACGGCGGCGGCACAGTCAATGGCCAGGAGGGCCTGCGCGATATCAACCCGGCTGGCGGCACTGCCTCTGTCGCGGATTGCCGCACGGCGGCCACGAGCGCGACCAACGCGTGCGTTGCCGGTTATCTCGGCGGTACCCCCTTCTTCGGACGTGACGTCAACGGCGACGGCGATGCGCTTGATGCCGTCGCGGTCTATGCCCCCAGCCAGACCGCGACGCGGCGCTTTGGCCTGATCGCGGGCTTGCGCTGGGACATCAACGACCAGCACACGGTGCGCTTTGCCTATACCCTCGACACGGCCCGCCATCGTCAGACAGGCGAAGTGGCCAAGCTGAACAGCGATGGCGAGCCGGTGGATGTCTTCGCGATCGATGCCGCGCAGTCCGACGTCAACAGCGCCGTGCTGCAGAAGCGTGACCGCCTGTCCTATGCCATCCTCCA
>CAXNKI010000278.1:0-3443 GCA_964202645.1 Alphaproteobacteria bacterium
AGCAGCCCGATCCCCCGCCGAGAGTCTGGCCAAGCAGGCCGCCAAGCCCGCGCTTGGGGCGGCATTGCTGTTGCTGCTGCTGGCGCGATGACGGGCGCTCGTCGGTTTCATCCATGCCCATCGCGCCGTTCATTCCAGGAATATCCATCCAGCTATTGGTCGATTTATGGCGGATGCGCGCAGTCCATTGCAGATACCAGGGACCGCTCGCCGGCCGCGGCGGATAGGAGAACTCCTCCATCGGCCCAAAGGCATTGAGCGATCCAACCCGGAAATCTGGCGCATCACGGCGAACCTCAAGCGGTATGGTGCAATTGGTGGCCGTAGGCGGCAGCACTGAGCGATCGCGCACCAGTCCCGCCACCTGCCCCGGGGTCAGCCAGTCGCCGTAACCGCCGCCAAACTGTCGCGTGGCGCTGGATGTCCACATCACCATATCGCCCATCTGCCCGCCTGGCCCCTGCTTGCCGCCAAACATCGTCACGAGATAGCCAGTGGCATCGGCAACGCTGGTCCATTGCACCAGCGTCGAGCCGCTGGGATTGGCGGTCGTGCGTGAGGAGAGCGGCGCCATGAAGTCCTTGGTCAGGGTAAAGGCGATTTCCGGCGAATAGTTACCCGCAACGCGGTGCGCACCGGGCAACGACGTGTCCGGCTTGACGAATTTGCCGTCTTCCGAGGGCCAGCGGCCGAATGTGCGGCTGTTGGTCAGCGTGGGACCCCAGTCGCGCACCACGGTAGTCGACCACAGCCCCGGCGGCACCTGCCCGGCCGCCAACCGGGCGAAATCTATCACCACCGGCTGGCCCGGGCCGGCACGCTCTCCGCAGCCCCAATAGAGCAACAAGCGGCCGCGTGGCTTCTCCGGCATTTCGTCGGGAATCCGCTCCTGGCCTGGGGCGCTCAACGCGACCGAACGGCCGAGCTTCGCACTCGGCGGCATGAAGTGATCGGCCTTGGGACCGCCGCCGGAGGGCGCAGTCGACGAGCCGAGTCGCAGATAGAGTTCGTGCTGCACGTTGTTGCCGCGCCCGCCGCCCATCATCATGGCCATTGGGTTCATTTTCCCCGCACCCATTCCCGATGTGGTTCCTGCCCGCATATCATAGCGGGCAACCGGGCCGCTGGCCGGTCGCTGTTGCGCCAACAATGGAATTGCTGCTGCAACGGCCGCCGCCCCGCCCGCGAGGCACAGAACAATCTTGCGCGATTTCAACATGGCGAATCCTCCTCAACTACCCCACGCGATGCTAGCGCAATTGCCGCCCGGTGCATCGAAAAAGTGCACAAAGGCGGCGAACTGTTTTGCACCTCGGCGGCGTGTCGGCTAGCCAGCGCGGCATGAGCGCGCAGGCACCCCTGATATTCGGCATCGAAGCGTCGCTCAGCGGCAAGGCCTGGCGCTGGCGCGCCGGCAATATGGACTTGTCAGCTGGCCCTGCCGGGCTCGAAACCGACCTGCTCGACCAACTGCTGCTCTCGCGCGGCGTTGCCCGGGAGGATCTCGCCCGCCACCGCAATCCCGCACTGCGCGACTTCTTGCCCGACCCCTCAATATTCCAGGACATGGACACCGCCGCCGAGCGGCTGGCACAGGCTGTCCTGAGCGGCGAGGCGGTGACGATTTACGGGGACTATGACGTCGATGGCGCGACCAGTGCCGCGCTGCTGGTGCGGCTACTGCGCGAACTTGGCGGCGCCCCGCGCTACTACATTCCGGACCGACTGCTCGAAGGTTATGGCCCATCCGCTGAAGCACTGGTGCGCATTGCCGGTGAAGGCTCCAGCCTGATCGTCACGGTCGATTGCGGCGCCATGGCGCATGAAGCGTTGGCTGCCGCTCGAGATGCCGGAGCAGATGTGATTGTCGTAGATCACCATAAATGTTCACACATAATTCCAATTTGCACCGCATTGGTTAACCCGAATCGCCTCGATGAAGACGCGATCGCCGCCGCCAACGGCAATCTCGCGGCGGTGGGAGTCGCCTTCCTGCTGGCTGTCGCGCTGCTGCGCAACTTGCGCCAGAAAGGCCACTTCGAGAGCGCGCCGGAACCCAACCTGTTAGCCCTGCTAGATCTCGTAGCGCTCGGCACTGTCGCCGATGTCGCCTCGCTCCACGGGCTCAACCGCGCGTTCGTCGCGCAAGGGTTGAAGATCATGGCGCGGCGGGAAAACATAGGCATGGCGGCGCTGATCGACGCATCCCGGCTCAACCGCGCTCCGACCTGCAGCGATCTCGGTTTCGCGCTCGGGCCGCGCGTCAATGCGGGCGGGCGAGTTGGCGAATCGACGCTTGGGGTGCGCCTGCTGACCAGCGACGACCCCGACGAGGCGCGTGATATCGCCGAACAGCTCTCCCTACTCAACGAGGAGCGACGCGGCATCGAAGCGGCCGTGCAAGAGGCCGCCGAAGCCCAGATCGCCGGGCAGCACAACCGCGCGGTTATGGTGATTGTCGGGCGCGGCTGGCATCCAGGCGTGATTGGCATCGTGGCAGGCCGAATCAAGGAAAAGACCGGAAAGCCGTCGATCATCATTGCGCTTGACGCAGATGGGGATGGCAACGGCAAAGGCTCGGGCCGCTCGATCACTGGCGTCGATCTTGGCGCAGCGATCATCGCCGCAAAGGAAGCTGGCCTCCTGCTGGCCGGCGGTGGCCATGCCATGGCGGCCGGGCTGACCATTGCCTCTGGCAAGCACGAGGCGCTGGCCGAATGGCTTGACGACAAATTGGGCGCGGACGTCACCGCCGCCGCCGCCAGCCAGGCGCTTCGGCTCGATCTCGCGCTGGCACCTGGCGGCCTTACCCCGGAACTGGTTACCCGGCTGGAAGGCGCGGGCCCCTTCGGCAATGGCTGGCCCGGTCCCAAAATCTGCGTCGGCCCGGTGCGGCTGGTAAAGGCGGACATCGTCGGGAGCGATCACCTGCGGCTGATCGTTCGCGGCGATGACGGCGCGAGTTTCAAGGCGATCGCCTTCCGCGCGGCAGAAAGCGCGATGGGCCAGGCCTTGCTCCACGGTGCGCAGGAGCGCAAACTGTGGCTGGCAGGTCGCCCGAAGATCGACGACTGGGGCAGCCGGCCGGCCGCGGAGCTGCATCTGGAAGATGCCGCCTGGGCTGATTGAGGTTAGCTGTTGACCCTCAAACCCGGCTTGCCTAAAGGCGCGTCCTTGCCAACGGCTTTCGCCGGCATGGCCCCTTCGTCTAGCGGTTAGGACGCGGCCCTTTCACGGCTGAAACACGGGTTCGATTCCCGTAGGGGTCACCACGCTTTGCAGCACGGTCACGCGAGGCTATGCTGCCACACGCGCCACCCCGTAGTGGCCCCTTCGTCTAGCGGTCAGGACGCGGCCCTCTCACGGCTGAAACACGGGTTCGATTCCCGTAGGGGTCACCAGTTTTGTAAACAGCGGTAATAAAAGGGGCCATTCTGTTCCCT
>CAXNKI010000279.1:0-3438 GCA_964202645.1 Alphaproteobacteria bacterium
CTCTCCGAGGCCGACTATGCCGGCAATCTGGGCCTCGCAAAGGACCAGAAGGGCAACAATGATATTCTCGCGCTGACCAAGCCGGAAGTGCCCGAGGCGATCCACCGCGCCTATTTCGAGGCCGGGGCGGATATTGCCGAGACCAACACTTTTTCGGCCAATCGCATCAGCCAGGCCGACTATGCCGCCGAGCATCTGGTGCGCGAAATCAATCTGGAATCGGCGCAGCTCGCGCGACGGGTGGCCGATGAGTTTCAGGCTAAAGACGGCAAGCCGCGTTTTGTTGCCGGCGCCATCGGCCCGACCAACAAGACCTTGTCGCTCTCGCCAGATGTCAACGATCCTGGCTTCCGGGAGATCGACTGGGACACGCTGGTTGATGTCTACAAGGAACAGGCCGCTGCGCTGGTCGAAGGCGGAGCGGACTTCATCCTGATTGAAACCGTGTTCGATACACTCAATGCCAAAGCCGGCATCATGGCAGTCAAGCAACTCGAGGCAGAACTCGGCCGCGAAGTGCCGATTATGCTGTCGATGACCCTGACCGATCTTTCGGGGCGCAATCTTTCCGGCCACACCGTCGAGGCCTTCTGGCACGCGGTGCGCCATGCGAAACCCGTCACCATCGGGCTCAACTGCTCGTTCGGTGCGACGCAATTGCGCCCGCACGTGAAGGCTCTGAGCGAAATCGCCGATACGCTGATCATGGTCTATCCCAATGCCGGCCTGCCCAACGAACTGGGCGAGTATGACGAAATGCCCGAGACAACTGCCGGGCTCGTCGGCGAATGGGCCGAGCATGGCCAGGTCAACATCCTCGGCGGCTGCTGCGGCTCGACGCCGGCACATATTGCCGCCATGGCACGGGCAGTTGCCGGGATGCCGGCGCGCAAGCTGCCGGTGCTGGAGCCGATTACCCGGCTTGCCGGGTTGGAACCCTTTGTGATGGCGGCCTGATAACTCCAATGAACCAAGCAATTACCCCGCCTGCGGCGAATGGCGCCCGCTTCGTCAACGTCGGCGAACGCACCAACGTCACTGGCAGCGCCGCCTTCAAGAAGCTGATCCTCGCCGACGACTATGCCAAGGCCGTGGAGGTTGCGCGCCAGCAGGTCGAGAACGGCGCGCAAGTGATCGACGTCAACATGGACGAGGGGCTGCTCGATGCGGTCTACGCCATGACCACGTTTCTCAAGCTGATTGCCGCCGAGCCCGATATCGCCCGGGTGCCGGTGATGATCGATTCGTCGAAGTGGGACGTGATCGAGGCCGGTCTCAAATGTGTCTCGGGCAAACCCATCGTCAATTCGATCTCGATGAAGGAAGGCGAAGAAGCCTTCCTACTGCATGCACGCAAATGCATGGATTACGGCGCGGCGGTGGTGGTCATGGCCTTCGACGAGAAGGGCCAGGCCGACACCAAACAACGCAAAGTCGAAATCTGCGAGCGGGCCTACAAGCTGCTCACCGGCATCGGCTTCCCGCCTGAAGACATCATCTTCGATCCCAACGTGTTTGCCGTCGCCACCGGGATTGAAGAGCACAACAATTACGGCGTCGACTTCATCGAGGCGGTAAAGGAAATCCGGCTGCTTTGCCCGCATGTGCATTTCTCGGGCGGCCTCTCCAACCTCAGCTTCTCGTTTCGCGGCAACGAGCCGGTGCGCCGCGCGATGCATTCGATCTTCCTCTACCACGCGATTCCCGCCGGGCTCGACATGGCGATTGTCAATGCCGGCCAGCTTGACGTTTACGATCAGATCGACCCCGAACTTCGCGAGGCCTGCGAGGATGTGATCCTCAACAAGGACGAAGGCGCCACCGAGCGACTTGTCACCCTCGCCGAGAAGTTTCGCGGCACTGACGTGGCGCAGGAAAAGGCCGCCGAGGAATGGCGCGGCTGGGACGTGGCCAAGCGGCTGGAACATGCGCTGGTGCGCGGCATCGACATGTATGTCGTCGAGGATACCGAAGAAGCGCGCCAACAGGCCGCCCGCCCGATCGAGGTGATCGAAGGCCCGCTGATGGACGGGATGAACGTGGTCGGCGACCTGTTCGGCAGCGGCAAGATGTTCCTGCCACAAGTGGTCAAGTCGGCCCGCGTGATGAAAAAGGCGGTGGCTCACCTGATCCCGTTTATCGAGGCGGCGAAGGAGCCGGGCGCGCGGCCCAAGGGCAAGATCATCATGGCGACGGTCAAGGGCGACGTTCACGATATCGGCAAGAACATTGTCGGCGTGGTGCTGCAATGCAACGGCTACGAAGTGATCGATATGGGCGTCATGGTGCCCTGGCCGAAGATCCTCGAAGTAGCGAAAGCCGAGGACGCCGACATCATCGGCCTGTCCGGGCTGATCACGCCTTCGCTCGACGAAATGGTAACGGTCGCCGAGGAAATGCAGCGCGCCGGTTTCACCATTCCGCTGCTGATCGGCGGGGCTACGACCAGCAAGGTCCACACCGCGCTGCGGATCGATCCGGCCTATGACGGACCTGTGATCCATGTGCTCGACGCCAGTCGCGCGGTGGGCGTTGCCAGCCAACTGTTGTCCGACACCCAGGCGGAACCGTTCATCGCCGCCACGGCCAGTGAATACGAACATGTCCGCGAAGTCCGCGCAGGCAAAGGCCAGAGCGCGCTGCTCAGCCTCGAAGACGCCCGCGCGAATGCATTTACTGCGGATATGAGCGAAATGCCCGCACCGCCCGAGCAGCCGGGCCTGCATGTGTTCGAGAGCTGGGACCTCGCCGATCTGCGCGCCTGCATCGACTGGACGCCGTTCTTCCGCGCTTGGGAGCTGGCGGGTAACTTCCCCGCGATCCTCAAGGACGAGGTCGTCGGTGAGAGCGCCAGCAGCCTTTACGAAGACGCCCAGGCCATGCTCGACCGGATCGTCGGCGAGAACTGGCTCACCGCGAAAGGCGTGGCCGGTTTCTGGCCCTGCGCCCGTCACGGTGATGACATCGAGATCTATCTGACCGAAGAAGAACGGCATATCCACGTCCCCTTCCTGCGCCAGCAGATTAAGAAGAGCCGAGGGAAAGATGGACAGGGACGGGCCAACTATTGCCTCGCCGATTTTATCAGCCACGATGGCGACTGGATCGGTGGTTTCGCCGTCGGCATCCACGGCATCGAGCCGCATCTTGCCCGCTTTCAGGCGGCGCATGACGACTATAACGATATCCTGCTCAAGGCTCTGGCCGACCGGTTTGCCGAAGCTTTTGCCGAACGCCTCCACCAGAACGTCCGCACCACCTTGTGGGGCTATGCGCCGGGCGAGCAGCTGACCAACGAAGCCCTGATCAAGGAGCAATATCGCGGCATCCGCCCTGCCCCCGGTTATCCCGCCTGCCCTGACCACAGCCTCAAGCCAATCCTGTTCGATTTGCTCAACGCTGGTGAAAATGCTGGCATCGTGCTCACCGAAAGTCAGG
>CAXNKI010000280.1:0-3437 GCA_964202645.1 Alphaproteobacteria bacterium
ATATGTGCGGCGCAGGCACCCATCCCGGCGGCGGCGTTACTGGCGCGCCGGGGCACAATGCGGCGCGCGCGATCTTGGCGGACCGAAAGTTTTGGAAGCACGTTTGATTTATTGTGGATCATAAAGGAATCGCACGATAGACTGCGTCGCGACGACCGATTTGGCGCTAAGGAGCCCCCATGGAATCCCTGTCCCCCGCTGTTCCGACCCCGGCCCACATCCCGCCCGAAGCGGTCTACGATTTCGATATGCGGGCCGATCCGGGCCTGCTCGCCAATCCGCACGAGCGACTGCGCGAGGTCCTGCGCGATGCACCGCCGGTGTTTTGGACGCCGCGCAATGGCGGGCGCTGGATTGTCATGGGCTATGCCGAAATCTATGAAGCAGCGCGCGATCCCGATCGCTTCACCAGCACCTTCATGCCGCCCGAACAGATGAAGGCAGTGATGGCGATGATGCCAGCTGGCATGCCGCGTGTTCCGCAGGCGACCCCGATCTCGATGGACCCGCCCGAGCACCCGAAATTTCGCGCGCCCTTGCAGAAGACCTTCAGCCCGCGCGCCGCGATGCAGCAGATCGATGACATTCGCGCCCTCACCGACAAGCTGATCGATGCAGTGATCGACAAGGGCCACTGCGATTTCATCCCCGATATTGCCGTGCCGCTGCCGGTGACGATCTTCCTGGGCCTGATGGGACTTCCGGTTGACCGGTTGCCGGAATTCCGCGTGCTGGTGCAGGAATTCCTGGCCAATACCGGCGCCGATCCAATGGCTTCGGGCAGGCTGTTTCGCAGGGTGGCCGATGCCATGTTGCCCGTAATCATGGCCCGCAAGGACGATCCCAAGGACGATATCATCAGCCTGCTGTGGCAGACCGAGATCGAAGGCGAGACCATGACGGTGGAGCTGATGGAAGACTACTGCGTCCTCCTGTTCATCGCTGGGCTCGACACGGTGATCAACGGCATGGGTTTTGCCGTGCGCCATCTGGCCATGAACCCGCAGCTGCAGGCTCAGCTGCGTGCTGAGCCCGATCTGATCGTCGAAGCGGCAGAGGAAATGCTGCGCCGTTACAGCTTCGCGGTGCCGCAGCGCCGCATCAACAAGGATTGCAGTTTTGCGGGTTGGGATATGAAGGAGAACGAGTGGCTGGTGCTCTATTACCCCGGTGCCAATCTCGATTCGCGCGAATTTGCGAGCCCTGAGAATTTCGACCTGACCCGAGAGAACAAGGTCCACCTCGCCTTCGGCGCCGGCGTCCACCGCTGCCTCGGCGCACATCTGGCGCGAGTCGAATTGCAGGTGCTCTATCAGCAGATTTTGAAGCGCTTGCCAGAGTTCCGGCTCGATCCGGACAAGCATGCAACCTACCATGCGGGCAATATCATCGCCATGGATTCGCTGCCGATCCGCTGGGACTGAGCAGCCGGTCTTTCGGCAATTCAGACTGAAGCGAAAATTTCCGGCAGATGTTTCGGCGCTTCGGCCTCCGCCAATGCGTGGGCGCGCGGATCGTCGACATCGAGCCACCAGGCATCGCCGATATCCATAGTTGCGGCTCGGCCCGCATCGGCGAGCCGCTGCATCCCTTCAGAGAGGCTACCCGCCTTGCCCTCGGCGATGGCGGCATGAATGGCAGCGGCGAGTTCCGGCGTGGCGAGGAATGCGCCGCAATCGACTGCGTCATAGTCGGCGATGCTCTTGCCGATCGCGTCGATCCGGCCGTCGCGGTCGGTTCTGACCCAGGTCGCATCTTCGGGATCGATCAGCGGGCTATCAGTCCGCCGGTCAATGGCCAGCGTCACGCCGCGGCTCTTGGTGCCTTCGCGGACCAGCCGCGTAAGGATTGAACCCTCGAAAATGTGATCGGCCATCATCAGCAGGTAATCGCCGGAAATTTTCGCCGCGCCGGCAATCACCGAATGACCGTTCGGCGTTGACCAATGGAGCACCCGCTCCGAAACCACCGGGATGCCGACCCGCGCGGACAGGCTGGGAAGGAACTTCTCGATCTCGATGGCCTGGTGCCCGGTGACGACGACGACCCGGCTGATTCCTGCCGAAACTGCCTGACGCACGCCCAGTTCGAGCAGCGGCACCCCGGCAACCGGGGTCAGCGGCTTGGCATCGGAAATCTCGCGCAGCCGGCTGCCATAACCGGCGGCAATGATCAGTGCGTCCATGCGTGCTCTCCAAATGAAAACGGCGCCGGACATGATCCGACGCCGCTTCGTATAACAGCCAAGTGGCGCTTACTCAGCGGCAAGCGCCGCATCGGCGATGTATTCCTCGACCATCTGGCCCGCGGTATCATCGTTGAACTGCTGCGGTGGATGCTTGCAGTAATAAGCGGACGGGCCGATCAGCGCCCCGCCTTCGCCACGCTCGAGCGCGACCTTGCAGCAGCGAATCGCATCCATCACGCATGCCGCCGAATTGGGGCTGTCTTCCACCGAGAGCCGAAGCTCCAGGTTCATCGGCACATTGCCCCACTGATTGCCTTCGAGGCGCAGGAAGCAAAGCTTGTTGTCTTTCTGCCAAGGCACATAGTCAGACGGGCCGACGTGGATGTTTTCATCCGCCAGCCGCTGTGAGAGCATTGCCTGGACGGCTTCCGTCTTCGATTCCTTCTTGCTGCCCAGCCGCTGGCGGTCGAGCATGTTCATGAAATCGGTGTTGCCGCCGGTGTTGAGCTGATAGGTCCGGCCGACATCGACGCCGCGCGCGCCGAACAGGCTGGACAGCACGCGGTGGACGATCGTCGCACCAATCTGCGCCTTGATATCGTCGCCGACGATCGGGATACGCTTTTCGGCGAAGCGCTTTTCCCACTGCGGGCGGCTGGCGATGAATACCGGCATGCAGTTGACCACCGCAACACCTGCCTCAAGCGCACATTCCATATAGAATTCAGTGGCATCTTCCGAGCCGACCGGCAGGAAGTTGAGCAGCACTTCGGCGCCGCTTGCCTTGAGCTCGGCGACGATCGAATCATGCGTCGCTTCGGCCGCGTCAGACAGGATGAAGCCGCGCTCGCCCATGCCGGTCATGTGGTCGGCAACACCGTCAAGCACTTTACCCATGATCACTTTCACGCCGGAGGCGGGCACGTTTTCATGGAACACGGCGGTGCAATTGGGCGCGGAAAAAATGGCTTCGGAAATGTCCATGCCAACCTTGCGCGCATCGACATCGACACCCATCACGAATTCAACATCGCCGGCACCATAGCCACCGATGCGGTCGTGAATCAGGCCCTGCGAAGAATTGTTAGACCGATAGTAGGCAACGCCCTGCACCAGCGACGAGGCGCAGTTACCCACGCCGATCACGGCGACCTTTATAGGCTTCATCAATTAAAATCCCTTCCGACAGACGCAAATCGCCCGGTGGAGCGCCACTCCATTGTGAAAACCCGCGGCAAAAGCAAGTGCT
>CAXNKI010000281.1:0-3432 GCA_964202645.1 Alphaproteobacteria bacterium
GGCTTCGGCGAGATGCTGCCCAGTCCTGACAACCGCGTCACGCTTCATGATACGCGCAAGGACCAATGGGGAATCCCGATCCTCCACATCGACTGCGCGCAGGGGCCTAATGAGGCAAAGATGGCCAAGCAGGTCCTCGCCGATGGCAGGGCCATGATCGAAGCAGCAGGCGGCATGGTGATCAGCCAGGCCAGCGCGGCAGGCGCTCCGGGGCTTGGTATCCACGAAATGGGCACCGCACGAATGGGCCGCGATCCCATGACCTCGGTGTTTAACAAGTGGAACCGGGCACACGAGGCCGCGAACCTGTTCTGCACGGACGGGGCAGCAATGGCCTCGTCGGGCTGCCAGAATCCGTCGCTGACCTACATGGCGCTGAGCGCTCGGGCCGCCAATCACGCGGCGGACCTGATCAAGGAGGGCAAGCTGTGATGGCACGCCTGATCCATGTCGTCATGGCGCTGGCGGCCACGCTTGGCATCGCTGCACCGGCGTTTGCGCGCCCTGTCACCGATTGCCCGCTGCGAGATGCGCCGTTCTCGGCGGATGCACCGCTGATCGACCTGCTGCTGAGCCCGGCGGCGCGCGGTCTTGTGAACAGCGAGATGGGCGGCCGGCTCGACAATGCGCCGGGGCGGTTTTTCGGCGCCGAGCCGCCGACCTTCTCCGCGATCCTGACGCTGAAGGAGGCCGCGCGGTTCACCGGCATGAAGCCCGAGCAGATCATTGCGCTCGATGCGCGGCTGCGCGCCTTGCCGGTGACCGCAGCCGACCGCGTCGCTCGCTGCGCGCGCTATGATAACGATGTGCCGCGCTTCAACTTGCGGCGTGGCCGACCCAACGTGCTGCTGTTCGAGAAGATCAACGGCTTCAAGGATGTGCCCTCAGTCGATGGCGCGCATGCCGCCTTCGTCGCACTGGCGGCGCGCAAGGGCTGGAACCTGGTGACGACCGACAAGGGCGGTGCCTTCAACCGCGCGACCCTGCGCCAGTTCGATGCGGTGATCTGGAACAATATCAGCGGCGATGTGCTGAGCCTGTCACAGCGCCGCGCCTTCGAGAACTATATCACCAATGGCGGGGCCTTTGTGGGCGTTCACGGCTCGGCGGGCGATTTTATCTATTTCTGGGACTGGTATGTCGACACACTTATCGGCGCGCGCTTCATCGGCCATCCGATGAACCCGCAGTTCCAGAACGCGCGGGTCGTGGTCGAGGCGAAGGACCATCCGATTGCCCGGGCGCTGCCTGCGGAATGGACGATGAATGATGAATGGTATTCGTTCAGGGCCAGCCCGCGCCTGACCGGCGCAACCGTGATCGCGACGCTGGATGAGAGCACCTACAAGCAGGAAGGTCCGATGGGCCAGAAGCTGAGCATGGGCAGTGATCACCCAATTGCCTGGACGCGCTGCGTCGGCAAGGGGCGCTCTTTCTACTCGGCCATTGGCCACCGCCCGGAAACTTACACCGAGCCGAACAATGCGACACTGCTAGAGGCCGCGCTGACTTGGGCGATTACAGACAAGAACGCCTGCAAATAAGGCCAAAAGCGCTATTTGGGTGGCACTCCCAGCAGCCGGACGGGCCCGATGAGGCCTGATGGCCGCAAGGGTGCGTCCGCGCGGTAGCTGGGCATCGCCGTGTAGGTCAGCTTCGTTGCGCCCGGTTGGGCATCGCCGATCAGACGGTTGACCCAGGTGTTGGCCACCTGGATTTCAAGCCGGTTGTTCCACGGCAGTGCCAGCGCACTGATATCGATACGATAGGGTGCATGCCAGGCGCTGCCCGCGGCCTTGCCGTTCAGCGTCACTTCCGCCAGATCCCGAACGTCGCCGAGATCGAGCCACAGCGGCTGGCCGGGCTTCCATCCCTTGGGTGCAGAGAACAGGCGCTTGTAGGTCGCAGTCCCGGAAAAATACTTGATCCCCGGATCAGCATTGGTGTTGAGCGGCGAAAGGCTGGCAAATCTGGCTGACGCCGGTGCGCCGCGGCCCGGCTGGAAACTGACGTTCCACGCTCCGCCAAGTTCCGCGAGCGGAACCGGCGCAGCGGATGTCAAAGCCAGCGAATTGGTCGCCGCAGGCTTGCGGAAAACCACATGAACCGATTCGTCGACGCTGAGCCCAAGGTTCACTTTCGTGACTCCATCCCGGATCAGATAGCCGACCGGCTCCGACTTGCCGGTTTCCGCGCGCCACAATTCTGGCACTTTGCCGGTGACCCGGAAGCGCGCCTCGATGGTCTGCGGCTTGCCGCTGCGGTTGACGAGGAAATAGCTGTCGCCATCTGCCAGCTTGCGGTGGGCAAAAAGCACCTCGCCGCGCCCTTGCGAACCGGTATAATCGAAATCGGGCCCAACGCCGATCTGGTCCAGCGCGGCTTCGATGTCAGTTGATGCGATCACCCGGCCCTTGCCGATCGCAGCTGTGCCGCCCGCAGGCCACAGCTTTGCGATCAGCGCAGCGTATTCGGCGTTATCGCCAGCCAGACTGGGGCTACCCTCGGGCGCCAGACCGATTACGGTCGCGCCGCCTTCCGCCAGCGCCGCGATCCGCCTGAGCGCGGCAAGGGTCATCCGGCGCGACGATCCGCCGAGATACAGCGCCTTGTAGCGGGCTCCACCGCTGCTCACCAGTTCATCACCCTCGTTAGTCAGCGCCGACGCGAGAGCATCGAAATTGACGAAATCGTAGGCGCGGCTGACCGGCGCGTCGGCGATTAACTTTTCGCCGTAAAGCCCGGTAAGCGGACCTTCCTCGCCATGAAAATAGGCGACATCAGCGTGGTTGCGGCCCTGCTGGAGCATAAGCGCATTGCGCGCCATGTAGTCCACCCAGGGCTTTGCCATTTCAGCCCAGCTTTCGTGCCGGTTGAAATACTGGCCGAAAATGAACAGCGACAGGCCGGGAATTTTGTCATCCAGCGGCTGATGCACCGAGGTGTGGATTACGGGCCCGTTGACGCCCAGGACAAATTCCAGATCGATCACGCGCTTGAGGTCACTGGGCGCATAGTTCCAAGGGTTCATCGATGCGGTCAGCGATTCCGCCGCAACCAGGTTCTGGCCATAGATATGTGCGACCGAGGCCGCGCCCTTGATGTCGGCCACATAGGTTGGCTTGGGGCCGTCCTTGCGGGCATGGGTCCACATTGCCGCCATTGGTATGTCCGCATGCCGGCGCATCGCCATGTCGTCGCCGAGTGAAGGGCGCTTGTCTTCCAGCGCTTCGCCATAGACCTTGAGGCCATTTTCATGTGCGACTTTGGCGACTGTGCCATAATGCTCGCTGGCGAGCAGATCAGCGAGTGTGCGGCGGTAATCGTAAAGGAACTTGTCGCTGTCCGCGCGGCTGCCGACCAGAATGCCGGCGAGCGCGGGCATCCACGGCACCGGATCATAGCCGCGCAGGCGCGTGAACTGCTCGATCA